>JAUYKX010000102.1 GCA_030699055.1 Candidatus Nanopelagicales bacterium | reverse complement strand
GCTGCGTTCTCCGGCGAATGCGCGAGAGCTGCGGCGGTCGATTGCGGAGGCCGAGCGGGGGCAGGTTGTTCGCCCGATGGAAACCGATGGCGCTGGCTTCGAATGAACGTCACTTTCACCGAGACTGCCTGGGGCCACTATCTCGGCTGGCAACGCGATGACAAGGCCGTCCTCAAGCGAATCCATCTGTTGATCTCCGATACCAAGAGAGACCCGTACGACGGGCTGGGCAAGCCGGAAAGGCTGCGCGAGGACCCGGCCGGCTATTGGTCCCGGCGAATAACCGAAGAACACCGAATGGTCTACAAGGTCACGACCGCAGGTGATCTGCTGATCGTCATGTTGAAGTATCGCTATTGCATGTGAATGCCATCGAAACTGCTCGGGCGAACCATTCGCGCCAGCCCAACGTCCGCTTACTGCCTCGGCAACTGGCGGCGAGCGATCAAAATCGCCACTCCGCTGACCGACAAGGCTACTGCGGCCCCGAGCAGCCAGCCACCCACCACATCTGACGGCCAGTGAACACCGAGGACCAGACGGCTGGGAGCAAAAAGCAGGCCAAAAATGATCAAAGGCCAGCCGATCCAGCACGCCCAGGCTCGGGGCAGCAGGTACAGGGCCGCGACCCCGAACATCGCCCAGCCGTACACCCCGACCATCGAGTGGCCCGACGGGAACGAGCCCCCGGTCTCGACGACGAAGGGATCGCTCCACTCGGGGCGCGGCCGATCCACCAGGTGTTTCACGGTTTCGGAGACGATCACTCCGAGGATGGCGCAGGCCGCGATCATCGCCGCCCAGCCAAAGTGGCGAAAGATCGCCAGGCCGAGGACAACGACGACGATGATCGGAGTTACCACCACTGGCGTGCCCAGCCAATGGAAGACGTAAGCCGGGTCGACGAACCAGGGGTCACTCTCGCCAATGCGGTGCAAGGAACCGTCGACGGTTTTGTCGAGCTCCATCAGTGGCGGCCACCGCCGCGCGACGAGGACTGCGTCGACAATGCCCAGGACGGCGGTCAACACCGCGAGGCCAAGGATCAGGGCTGGGTTGGGGAGACGGCGCGACGATTCGTTGTGGTCAGGGTCGGACATTCCTCGAACGGTAGGAGAAATGCGCGGGCGACGCGCGATGGCATCGAGCCTTTGGGTGCTGGCCAGCCGCCCAGTTAACCGACGTCAGTGAAGTGTGCAGGGAACCGGCAGCAGGGTGATCCGGCGATGGCGGGTGATCCCGCCCGGCGGGATCACGGCCACGTGGGAGGCCTGGGCCCAGGCGGCCATTCCGCCCGGTCCGCCGGGAAGAACCGGCTCGACTCCGGGGCTGTCCGGAGCCGTAGCGGCGACGGGGATGAGCCAGGTTGTGTCCCGGCTGCCGCGGACTGTCTGGTCGAGCCGCCGTTCGACCGGCGTCGAGGGTCGGCCCGATAGTCCCTCCACCAACGGTGCGATCAGGGTGACGACGGCGGCCAGGGCATCGGCCGCAGTGCCGGACCCGCAGTGGACCAAAGGTCTGCCGTCCGGCAGAAGCGCGAGCAGCATGGACCCTCCCGGTCGGCAGGAAACGCCATCCACGACGATCTCGGCGTCCATGCCCGCAAGCACCCGCCGGACCGCCGTGCCGCTGAATGGGCCGGCGGTGATGATGGCGGCGGCAGTGGAGTCCTCCATCTGATCGATCAACTCGGCATCACCCTGGCGGACCCACTTGCCCGGGTGGCACTGGGCGCCCAGGGCGGCCAACCATCCGGGCAGGGCAGGTGCCACGGCGTCCCGACCAAGCCCATTGCGCGCACTGCCGAAGTCGACCAGTTCGTCACCGACTCGGACCACCAGGACTGGCGGCGGTGGAATCACCTCGAGTTCGTCGTGACCGGCCAGCGCGGCCAGCGCGACGGCGGCGGGAGTGAGAACGGTGCCAGCGGGCAATAGTTCCTGGCCAGCGAAGGCGTCCGCAGCCCGGGAGCGAATCCCCGAGCCAAGCGTGATCTTGGTATTCGATGTGCCGTCGGGGTCCAGCAGGCTCAGCCGGTCATCGTGAACCCGGCAACGGCTGGCTGCGGCAACAGCCGTGACGTCCGAACCGACCGGGTCACCGGAGTTGACTGGCGCGGCCTCACCATCTTGTAGCGGAACGTCGCCAGCCGAATCGTGGTAATGGTGGCTGGCCAGTAGGTCACGTCGACGCGAGCCCCTGACCTGCCAGGGCCCCGGTCCGGCCAGGGCCCAGCCGTCTGTTGCCGCCACGTCAAAGGCCGGCAGATCGGTGATCGCTCGCAAGGGCTCGGCGAGAACGGCGCCCGCCGCCGCTTCGACCAAGGGAGCGACCACGGTGGGCAGCGGTTGCACACATCCGACTGCGAGCTCGCGCGCGCGGTCCCAGGAAATGGGGTCCATGGCGGTCGATTGTGCCGCAGGCCCAGCGGACTCTCTGGCGTACCTTGTCGCCATGGCCCGCAGCCCCGCTCTCCAGCCGGTGGGCGGCGGGTGATGAAAGAGATCCGCAGGTCCATGGAGGCGCGATTCGATCGGATGAACCGAGCGCTCCGGCGCCGACCCGTCCTGTGGTGGCTGGTGTGTGTGGTGATCGGCACGAGTCGTGATCAGAGCCGATATCGCATCAGCCTGGCGGCTGCCGGAGTGGCTTTCTGGCTCCTCATCGCGCTCTTCCCCGCGATTCTGGCCGTCGTCAGCATCTTCGGCCTGGTTGTCGAACCCGCTGACCTGGCACGTGACCTCGACACGCCGCGGAGGGAGAACAACGGGCCACTGGCCGAGGCATTGCACGAACAGTTGCAGCAGTTCATGGGTACCGACACGAACACGCTGTCGATCGGGCTGGTCGTGTCGACCCTGGTATTGCTGTGGACGGCGTCAGCTCTGCTGTACGCGGCATCGAGAGCGATTCGGGTCATCTACGAACTGCCGCCCGTCGGTTATTTCCGGATCCGGTTGCAGTGCGTTGCGGGGGCGGCCGTCATGGTCATCGTGCTGGGAGTGCTGGTGATCGGCCTGAGCGAGTTGGCCCAATGGCTCGAGTCTCACACCGGCGATGTCGGAGCGGTGGCGACTGGGTTGGTGGAAATACCAATGCAGGTCGCTCTCTTGACCGTTGCCCTGGTGGCATTGATCCGGTTTTCAGTGGGCTCTGTTGCCCCGGTCAAGACGCTGTGGCTCGGAACGGTGGCCGCCGCCGTTGTACTGCAGTTCGTCTTCCGCGGGTTCGGCCCCTACATCGCCATGTTTGGCGACAAGAGCGCGATCTACGGAGCCGCCGCCGGGGTCGTGGTGGCGATGCTGCTCGCCTGGGTTGCCAGCTACGTCGTCTTGTTGGCCGTCATTGGCAACACGGCCAACGAGGCCATCGGTCGGGTTGGCGCCTCAGCGGTTGACCCGCCCGACTGGACCAGCCTGGCCGACGAGCAGCGCGTGCTGTACCGGGAGCGGCTGCCGGTTAGCGGGCGAGCCAGGCGTCGTTGAACTCCTTTTCGGCCCGGAAGCTCTCCTGCGTCTCGTTCAGCATCAGGTTCTCCAGCTTTCCCCCAACCAGGGGAATGGACACCTTGATGGTGAAGTCGGCGGTCCAAGTGCTCCCGTTCCCATCGGGGGTGACCTTCATGGTCCCGGTAGTACCGCCCGGCGCTCCCTTGGTCGTGATCTCGATGTCGCAGGCCAGTTGGTCGCCGTCGCGCCGCCAGTTCTCCGACTGGGTCACCAGCGCCGTCTCACCAATGATCTTTTTGGCGAAGCCGGGCAGGTTCGCCGGCACCTGGCGGGTGCTCGATATGGCCAGGGTTGACTCGTCGGCATTGAACCGATGCCACTGAAGATCCGTCGCTCCCAAGGCGTCGTACTTCTGCTGCCAGTAGTCCTGGTCGGAGAGCATCGCCCACATCTGATCGGGCGTGCCCGCGTACGGATCGGTGTTGTGGAAGTCCTTGCTCATCTGGTCTCCAATTGGGTGTGGGTCGCGGTGACGTGTTGGGGTTGGCCGCCGCGATCGGGGCGTCTCAGCAGGCTAGTTGAGCGCGGTTGAACTTGCCGAGTTCGGTTGGGCCGCTCGGGCGGTCGTTGACGGCGCGCGTTCCCATCGTCCGCACTGCTACGGTCCGGCAAAACCAGCATCGAAGGAGGAACGGTGGCCGATCTGTCACGGCGTGCGTTCATGGCGACAACGGCCGCTCTGGCCGGTGCTTTCGCCCTGCCGCAGGGACTACTGGGATCGGCCCTGGCGGCGCCCAGTCGCCCTTCGCGAGCGCTGTCCACACTTCAGCAAACGATCATGCAGGCAGCTCATGGCGCCGATGGGTATCGGAAGCTGCTGACGACGGGGGGTGAACCCTACGTACCGCGCTTCGATCTATTGGGAAAGACAGCGGATGCCGGTCGACTGGGTCGTCAACGGTCGCTGTTGTACGTCGGACATGCGAGCGACGTACACATCGTCGATGCGCAGGCTCCTGCGCGTCTCGAGCCCGTCCAACAGGTTGCGGCGGAGTTACTCACAGACTGCACTCGCCCCCAGGAGACGCTGACCGTCAACGTCCTGGCCGCGATGATCAAGGCGATGGCGGAGCTGAAACACAGCCCGCTGACGGGGGCACCGTTATCGGCGATATTGAACACCGGAGACAACGCCGACTCGAAGTCCTCGCTTGAGCTTCGCTGGTACATCGACATGTTCGACGGTGGATCGGTCACGCCGAACAGTGGGTCATCCGGTGTTTACGAAGGGGTCCAGCTTTGGGAGGGCACTTCGTACGCCTGGCATCCGGACGACCCGGCCAATGACGTCTGGGGTTCCAAGCACGGATTCCCCCGTGTTCCCGGATTGCTGACGGCCGCCGTCAGCCAGGAGGTCGAATCCGTCGGGGCCCCGGCTCCCTGGTATTCGGTTTTCGGTAATCACGACATCGTGTATGCGGGATTCCTCCGGCTCGATCCCTCGATGTCGGCCTATTCGGTCGGCGATCGCAAGGCGGCCGAATTCGACGGTCTGGCCACCTGGATGTTCGACGGCCTGGCATCCGGGGCCAGCCAGTTCCAGCGCCTGGCCAACACCATCGCCACGAACTTCGGCTTCCGCAGGGGTACGAAGACGGTCACCCCTGACGCCAGCCGCGAGATCTTCGATCCCGTTGATTTCATGGAGGCGCATTTCGAGACCGAGGCATTTCCCGGGCCGGTCGGTCATGGCTTCACCCAGGACAACCTTGATTCCGGCGAAACCTGGTGGGCGGCTGACATCTCGCCGTTTGTCCGGGTGTTCGGCCTGGACACCTGCAACAAGGTTTGTGGCGCCGACGGCTCCATGACCAAGCCGCAGTTCGACTGGTTGGAGGAGGAACTGGCGGCAACGGTGGAAGAAGGCAAGCTCGCCATTGTCATGAGCCACCACAACAGCCTCACCATGGAGAATCCGGCCCAGCCGACGGCGGGCCCATCGGTGCCACTGGTGGACATCGATGACTTCATCGCCATGTTGCACCGCTATCCGAACATGATCGCCTGGTTGAACGGTCACACCCACACGAATACGATTCTGGCTCACCCGGACGGAAACGGTCACGGATTCTGGGAAGTCACCACGGCGTCATGCATTGATTTCCCCCAGCAGCAGCAGATGGTTGAGATCGTCGATAATCAGGACGGAACCATGTCGATCTTCACGACGGTGGTCGATCACGCGTCGGCGGCATCGTGGACCGAGGGTGACCTGTCCCAGTACGGGTTGGCGTCACTGAGCCGGGAACTGGCATCCAACAGCTTCCTGTCCAAACCGATGATGCGGCGCGGCTCGCCGCTTGATCGCAATACCGAACTGCTGATGAAGTCGCCGATAGACCTCAGCAAGATCACGAATGAGCAGTTGGCGCGACAACGAGCCACGGATCAGGCTCGGCTGGTCAAGTGGGAAACGGAGCGGGCATCGTGAACGCACTGGTTCGCCCTCGCCGAGGGGTGTGGTTGCCGGCGGTGCTCGTGACGGCAACGGCGTTGGGCGGTTGTTCGATGGTGGCTTCGCTAACGCCGGTCGCCGGGGACAACCTGTCGTCGGTACGAACGGCGACCACGGATGTCCTGCTGGCGGAGAAGCACGAAATCCTGGCCGGCCCGAACTGTGAGTCGCCGAGCAAGACGGAGATCACCTGCAGCGGGAAGCTGGTCGGCGGTGCCCAATTCCACGTTGCGGCCGAAGGGTCCTCAGACTTGACGATGAAGGTGACCGTGGGCGACAAACAGGTTTACTCCGGATCGGTCCAAGAGGTTCTTGACAAAGCGGGTCGGGTGAATCCCTGATGAGTGCAAATGCTGGAGTGGTCGAGCGCGTAAACCCCCACCCGTACTACCGGATATCGGCGCTGGCCAAGGGTTTCTTGCGAATGTTCCGGGCCTTCCTGCCACTGGTGATCGTGATCGTGGTCAACGCGTTGATTCAGGGTTTGTTGACTTTGGGCAATCCGACGCCGGTGTTGAGCAGTGGCCGATTTGTTGTCGGGGCATTGGTCTCCCTGGTCGCTTTGTGGGTGACCATGGCCTGGATCACGGCGGCGGGCCTGGCCGCGGCCAAAGGTCGGGCGCACTTCTCTGAGATTCGGCGAGAACTGCAGGGCAAATACTGGCGTTACATCGCCTGGACGGCGGTGGTTGGCATTCTGGCGATGATCGGCTGGATGCTCTTCGAAATTCCCGGGCTGATCGTGCTCGCCCTCACTCCTTTCGTCGCCTTCGCGACGTTGGACGCGGAAGCCAACCCATTCGTCGTTAACTTCCGGGTGATCGGCAGGCGATTCATCCGTTGGCTGATCACGGTGATCATCGTCGGCTTGCTGAGCGTGGTTCTGTTGCTCTTGTCCGCCGTGAACACGTTCTTCGTCGGCGACGCCTTCGGGGCGTTCTTCGCGTGGCTGATTCTCGGGATCATCTTCGCCTGGTGGTTCTCGGCTTTCGCCCTGATCTACTGCAGTGCGATGAATCCGGTTCCGCCAGCCGGGGCATCGACCGGGGCTGCAGTTGATGCGGGCGGCGAGGTCGCGTAGGAATACCCGCTGGCCTATTGGCGGGCAACCCGCCCGGCAGCGCGGGCAGTTCTTGACGCGAGGGTCAAGTTGACAGTAGCGTCAAGTACGTGTCCGTCTTGCGCACCAATCTGGATCCGACAGAGCCGGCGTTCGTCGCCAACCGGGAGGCCATGCTCGCTGCCCTGGCTCAGCACGACGAACTTCTGGCCGCCGTGGCCTCCGGGGGCGGCAGCGACGATCGGGCGAAAGCCGAGCGGACCGTGGCTCGCCACCGGAAGCGCGGCAAGCTGCTGCCGCGGGAGCGCATCCAACTGCTGATCGACCCGGGCTCACCCTTTCTCGAATTGAGCCCATTGGCCGGCTGGGGCACTGACGATCCGCTCGGGGGCGGGGTAATCACCGGAATCGGTTGGGTGTCGGGCGTCGAGTGTGTGATCTCGGGAAGCGACCCGACCGTGCGGGGCGGTAGCCAGGGCCCGACTTCGGTGGCCAAGGGTCTGCGGGCCATGGAGATCGCCCGAACCAATCGCCTACCGATGATCAATCTGACCGAGTCCGGGGGCGCGGATCTGCCCAAACAGGCTCAGGTCTTCGTCCCGGGTGGGGCCAGCTTCAAGAACCTGACGCA
>JAUYKX010000199.1 GCA_030699055.1 Candidatus Nanopelagicales bacterium | reverse complement strand
TCCGTCGGGGTTCCTTTGCTCGACCAGATGGGATCTCGGGCGCCCACGGACATCGATCAGGACATCCGCGAACTCGATGTAGGCGTTGCCAGCCGCATCAAGGTAGTGGATACCAGCCTGTCTATAGGCTGCGGAGCTTCGTGCGCCGATGTACTCGCCGACGACAAGGATGGGGTGTGTCCACCGATCGTGCATTCCAAGACGGCTTCGATGAGTGAGTGTCATCGTCGGCAGGTATGCCAGCACGAACTCCTGCTCCGAGCCCTTCCGCCGCAGCCGGGCAACAGCGGGCACGCCTTCGAATGCGCTGGCCATCGCAGCGGTTGCGTCAGTTTCGATGCCGTACGCGGCAAGCCGGTCGAGGACCTGTCGCATTGTTTCGGACTGCATTGGGCACTCCTGTTCAGCTTTGCGGTCTGTTCAGCATATCTGTACACATAGCGAAACTGAACACCGAGACTGGAATTGTTGCGGCCGCCCGACTGGGGCCCACGGGCTCCGATCGCAACCGCCAGCTGGCGCGCGATTCTGGAGCACTGGAGCCAGGACTACGGCTTCCAAGCCAGCAACACCATCTTTCCTGTCCTTCAGCCCCGCAGCCTGGAGTCACTAATGCAAGGAATCTGGAACGGGTCGGCCGATCTGCGGTACGCGATCACCGCCCCTGGCAGAGGTCCATCCGAGGGCGAAGCACTGTTGGACTGGATGGAGGCGAACGAAGGTGAATGGCGCTCTTGACGCTGTTCGGATGCGTAGCGCATTGCTCGACGCACTCGAGGCACTCGCCAGCCACTCCGACTCAGTGGTCATCATCGGGGCGCGCTTGAGGCGGCCAGGCCGAACGCCAGCGCCGGTCGGAGTGCCCACCACGCCGCAGCAGCAAGAGCGTCGGAATGATACTCAGACAGCACTGGCGCAACATAGTGATACCTCCGAGTATTGGAAGTAGCACTGCCCTCGCGTAATGGTCACGGAGAACCAATGAAGCCGACAGGCTTCAGCCCGGTGCAGCGCAGTCGAGTGAGCCACGCCCAGGGCGGGTACTGGAAATTCCACCCCGAACCTCTGCCGCCGAATCTTGAGTTGACCAACGATTTCGTCTCTTCCCTCTCAGCGGCCGCCCATGAGTCTTCCGCTTCCGCTGGAGGCACATCGGTCCTGACGGGCAGAGTGCGCGGGGAAAACGCGGCTCCACGGTGCTCCCGGCGTTGGTCGACGAGTTGTTCGCCTTACCCGCGCTGACGACCCGCCAGGCGCAACAAGTATGCTGACGACCCGCCAGGCGCAACAAGTATTGGGGGGTTGCCCACCGCCCGGCGAACCCGGGGCCGCATGACAGTCGGCGACGCGCCAACCCTCATTGCGGTCGGCTGATTGTGTCAGTATCTGGGAATGTCCTCCGTCGAATTGCTCGAGCGCCGGATCTACGCGATGCCCGATGTCGATAGGTATTTGGGCCTTCATTCCGGGACCGCCCGGCGCTGGATCGACGGCTACAGTCGCAAACAACGCGAATACCCTCCCGTAATCCGCGCGGAGCGAACCGGGGACGAAACCGTCTCATGGGGCGAGTTCGTCGAAGCGCGACTTCTCAGCGAGTTTCGCGGACGAGGTGTTTCCCTTCAGAAGCTCAGGCCCGCTATCGAGAATCTTCGCGCTGAAATGCACACGCCATACCCACTGGCCGCCTCGCGAGCGCTCCTGGATGTGGCCGGGAGGGATCTCTTGATGCGCATACAGGAAGGCATAGGACTGGATCGCCGGTTAGCGCTAGTGGTCGTCCGTTCCGGCCAAATGCAACTCAGCGAGCCAGCCCAACATTTCGTGGACCGGGCCAGCTTCGACCAGGGCTGGGTTAGCAGCATCGCCGGTGACAGTGAGGGGACGGTGCTTATCGATCCCCTGCGGGCCATGGGGCGACCCGCAGTGCGATCCGTACCAACCGAAGTTCTTCCCGAGGGCTTCCGTGCCGGTGAGTCGACCGACGCCCTGGCCGATTTGTACGATCTCACGACCTGCCAAGTCGAACGCGCCATCCGCTTCGAGATGCGACAGGCCAGCGCGAGCGCAGCCTAGCCATGGCGGCGGGAGCCCCAGCGCCAGTACCTCCACACCGGAGCTCCAATCCGGGCCGTTGACGTCGACACCGCCCGAATCCGGTGCATAGGGTTTTGCCGGTGTCGTCGCCTGTAGCGTCCAGCACGCGGGACGAGCGCCGTCGGGCGCGCAACAGTGTGCTGTACGGATCCGCCGGGACCGTGGTCGAGTGGTTCGACTACGGGCTCTACCTCTATCTGGTGCCGGTCATGGCACCTCTGTTCTTCCCATCGAGCGACCCGGTTTCCTCCGCCGTGGCCAGCCTCGGAGTGTTCGCCGCCGGGTCCATCATGCGGATCCTGGGAGGCGCGTTCTACGGAAGAATCGGGGACCGATTCGGGCGCAAACGGGCCCTCGTGGCCTCGATCCTGCTGATGACGATTCCGCTGGGACTGACCGCCTTCCTTCCCACCTACCAGAACATCGGGGTATGGGCGCCGATCCTGTTC
>JAUYKX010000198.1 GCA_030699055.1 Candidatus Nanopelagicales bacterium | reverse complement strand
GGCAAATCGCGGGCAAATTGCGGGCAAATTGCGGGCCGATCGGTTCGGTATGGGGGCAAACTGGTTCAGCCGCTGCCCTGGCCCGCGCCCTTCGATCCGCCGCTGGTGGCGCTTCCGGTTTTTCCGTTGGCGCCAGCCCCCGCGTTGCCGGATTTCGACTCCGACCCGCCAGAGCCCGTCGAGCCACCGGCCTTGTCTCCGGTGCCCTTGTCCGAACCTCCGCTGGCCTTCGTGCCGGCGCCGGCGTCATCGCCGGACCCGGAATCGGACCCGGACCCGGACTCGCCCTTGCCTCCGGACCCTTTCGCCGCGCCCGCTCGGCGCTTCGACTCGGCGCGGCTGTCGGTCTTGTAGAAGCCGCTTCCCTTGAAGACCACCCCGACGTTGCCGAAAACCTTGCGCAGCTTTCCGCCGCAGGACGGACACACCGTCAGAGCCTCATCCTTGATCGACTGCACCACCTCCAGATCGGTGCCGCAGTCTGTGCACACATATTCGTAGGTTGGCAATTCACATTCCATCTCTAGTTCGGGAACTCGGGGCCGG
Source organism: Candidatus Nanopelagicales bacterium (assembly GCA_030699055.1). GTDB lineage: Bacteria > Actinomycetota > Actinomycetes > S36-B12 > UBA10799 > JAUYKX01. The sequence goes on along the minus strand of JAUYKX010000198.1, from coordinate 2,363 downwards.
AAAAGGCTAACCTCCTGGCTGTCGTCCGTATGCACCCGCTCTCGTCAACGTCAAGAAGGATCCGTCGTCGGTGCCGGGTCCGCAAACCAGGAGGTGGCCGATGACGGTAACCGTCACGAGGCTGAGGAAGCGCTACGGATCCACTGTGGCCGTCGACGATCTTTCGTTCAAGCTGGAGCCCGGGGTGGTTACCGGGTTTCTGGGGCCGAACGGCTCCGGCAAGTCCACGACCATGCGGCTCATGCTCGAGTTGGATCACGGTGAGGGCCGCACCCTGTGGGACGGCAAACGCATCCGCGAATACCCCCATGTCAGCCGGGTCGTGGGAGCGCATCTGGACGCGCGGTTCTTCAACCCCAACCGAACGGCGCGGGCGCACCTGCGGATGATGGCCGCCGACGCCGGGGTCAGCGATCGACGGGTCGACGAAGTGATCGGAATGGTCGGTCTGCAATCGGTGGCAAAGAAGCGGCCCAAGGGCTTCTCGATGGGCATGGCCCAGCGGCTCGGCCTGGCCGGCGCGCTGCTGGCCGAGCCCCGAGTGCTACTGCTCGACGAACCGGCTAACGGGCTGGATCCACAGTCGATCCAGTGGTTGCGCGACTTGCTGCGTTACTACGCGAGCACGGGCAAGATCGTGTTCGTATCCAGTCATCTGCTCAGTGAGATGCAGGTCATGGCCGAGCGGCTGGTGGTGATCACACGGGGGTCGTTGTTGGCCGAGGAGGACCTGACGACGTTCGTTGGTCGCAGCACCCGAAACGACGTCCTCGTGCGGTCAGCGGACCGCGACGGGCTCGCCCGTGCGCTGCGGGCCGCGGGTCTTTCCCCGGTTGAGGAGGGCGCCGACGGCTTGGCGATCACGGGTTGTGAGACGGAGCAGATCGGCGACGTCGCGTTCCGGTCCGGTATCGGGTTACGCGAGTTGACCAAACGCACGGCGAGCCTCGAGGAGGCGTTCCTGGAGCTCACTTCCGGTGCGCAGGATTACGTGACGCAGTCGGCGCCGGGTTCCGGGGCTTCGCGTGCGGGGGCTCCGGGTCCTGGGGCTTCGGGTCCCGAGGCGGGAGGTGCCAGATGATGGCGAATCTGCGCTACGAGTGGCGACGCATCACCACGGTTCGGGCGACCTGGATCTTGACCGGTTGCTCGGTCCTGGTGGCCGCGTTGCTGGCCGAGATCCTCGCCCTGACCATCGGGGCGCTAGGGGATCCGCAGATGCAAGGGCTCTCGGGGGCGACTTCGGACGGCCATGCGTTGACGCAGGACAAGTTCCCGCTGGAGTTGTTCGTCATCGGATCAGCGGGCAGTTTCGTCACCTTGATCCTGCTGGGCGTGGTCTCCGCGCAGAGCTTCGGGCAGGAGTACCGCCACGGGACGATTCGCCTGACTCTGACGATGTTCCCCCGCCGGGGCCCGGTGTTCGCGGCCAAGGTGATCGTCACCGGAGCCGTGATCATCTCCGCTTACGTGGCCGCCATGATCGCGGCAGTGTTGGTGGCTTTGCCCAACGGCAAGGTGGTTGAAGTGACCATCGATGGCAGCTTCCTGGCCGGTATCGGTCGGGCGGTGCTCTTCATGCTCGGGTTCAGCCTCATCGTGCTGGCCATCACGCTCCTGACTCGGATCCTCGCTCTTGGTGTGATCATCCCGATTGTGCTGGCGCTGATCGTGGAGCCGTTGCTGTCGGCGCTGGCCTCATACGAGTGGGCGTCCGTCATGATCAAAGCGCTGCCGTTCATGTCCGGTTCGGCCTTCACCCAGGGTCAGGATCTGCTGCGCAACGGTCTGGTGTTCTTCGGCTGGACCGTGGTGTTGCTGGCGGTGTCGTTGGTGACGTTCCAGAAGCGCGACGCCTGATCGGCGTCGATGATGCGCGAGCGTGTTGGCGACCTCTATGCGGTGGTCGCCGTCGGGGGAGCCTGCGGTGCTGTGGCTCGGTACGGGTTCGAGGTGCTTTTCCCGATGCCCGCATCGGGTCCGGCCTGGCCCTGGGGGACTTTTCTGGTCAACGTGTCCGGCTGTCTGGTGCTCGGAATCGTGCTCGTGCTGGTCAAGGAGCTGTGGCCGGATCCGACGCAAGGTGGTACGGCCCGATTGATCAGGCCCCTGTTGGTGACTGGGGTGCTGGGCGGGTACACGACGTTTTCGACCTTCGCCGTGGAGACAACCGCGTTGCTTCAGCGGGGAGAAGTGGTGCTGGCCCTGGCATACGCGATCGGGTCGGTGCTTTCCGGGGTCGCGGCAGTGGCCCTGGCGCTGGCCGTCTCCGAGCGCATGGCCGACTCTGTTCGGCGCCGGGTTGAGCATCCGGGTTTGATCGCCGAGGTTGTTGAGGTCGAAGAGGCCGAGGAGACGACGGA
>JAUYKX010000192.1 GCA_030699055.1 Candidatus Nanopelagicales bacterium | reverse complement strand
CATTCATCACCGCCCGCGAAGTCGGTGCCCAAGCCGACGGTCACCCCGGACGCGATCGTCCTTCGCCAGGGCATGGTTCCCGAACCCAGGAAGAGTTGCGAGGTCGGGCAGTGGGCGATCGAGGTCTCCGTAGCCCTCATTCGCGCGAGTTCCGCGTCCTGGCAGTGCACAGCGTGGGCCATCACGCTGCGCCGACCGAGCATGCTGGGTCCGCCGACCGCACTGCCGGGCAGGAACCGTCCGTCGTAGGTGTCCAGATAGGTATCGACCTGGTAGGCCGCCTTGACCGAGTCGACCTCCCCGGTCCCGGGTCGGTTGTTCTCGTTCAGGTGCGTGTGAAAGTAGACGCCCCGTCCCCGCACGCTGTCGTACAACTCACCCAGGGCGGCCAGAGTCGCGCGGGTGACCGACAGGGAGAATCGCGGAACGACGGCAACCTGCGCCAGCGCCGTGGCGGGATCACCCGTGTCCGTGTTGTGCCATTTCTCGATTTCCGCCGCCGCCAGGTCGATCGCGGCGTCCTCGGTCGTCAGCAGCGGTCCGGCGGACGGGGGACCTACGGTCTGGATGCCGCGACCGCTGATGATTCGCAGGCCCCGGCGGATCGAGTCCTCGAACAACGCATCCTGCGCGGCGGGAAACGCCGAACCGAAGACCAGGGCAGTGGTCGTGCCTGCCGCGATGCGACGGTTGTTGAACTCGACCGCCGCCTGCCGCCCGAATTCGGGATCAGCGAGCCGGGACTCCGACGGGAAGATGCATCTCTCCAGCCATTCGAGCAGTTGCCCTCCCCCGTACGAATCGATCGCGTAAGTCTGCGGGAAGTGGACATGACAGTCAATGAAGCCGGGCAGGACAAAGCCCGGCCGGTGATCTTCGACCCCATCGGCCTGGTACTCGTCAGGTAGATTCCGGAAATCCCCGATCCAATCGATCATCCCGTCGTCGCCGACGACCAGCGCCCCGTCGGGATGGTGGATCAAGTGGTGACGGGCTTCCTCGCAGGTGGGGGCGCCGTCTATCGAGAAGATCTGCGCACGATGCACGGTGGGCATGAGCGAATTCGATCACAGAAGGTTGTCACAATGCCATCGCACGATCACGTTTGGCGCACGCTGACCCCGGCGTCCTTGACGTGACCAACATCCGACCTACCCGCCCGGGCGATCAGTTTCCCCACCTCCCAAATCAGGAACAGCAGGACCCCGGCACCCAGGCACCCAATCCATTGGTCGCCGGTCAACGCCTGCATTCCGAGTCCGTGGGCCAGGAACGGCAGCTGGGTCCCGAGCACCATCAGCACGAATACCGCCACGACCATCCAGTTGAGCTGCTTGTTGTCGAAGGTGTCGACGGTCAATGCCGACCTCTTCTCGCTGCGCGATTGCCAGGCACTCACTATTCGGAAGAACCCAAAGGTGGTTACGGCCATCGAACTGCCCAGAACCGCCGAGCCGGTGAAATGCGTTGCCGCCCACATCATTGCGAGGGTTCCGGCAGCGATCAGCACCCCAATTCCGCCCGACGTGACCAACAGACCCCTGGTCAGGATGTTCGCACCACGGGCAAGCGGTTTTCGCTTCATCAGTCCGGGGATTTCCTTGTCGAAGCCCAACGCCACACCCAACGGCCCGTCGATGAAGAAGTTGATCCACAAGATCTGGGCCGGAGTGAGCGGCTGACCTGCCGCGATGTTGAGCAGGGTGGAGACCAGGAACATCAACACGAAGGCGACCAGGGTGATCAGGATGAACCGGAGGTATTTCTGCAGGTTGTCGTAGATGGCCCGCCCCTGCTCCACCGCATAGACGATGGTCGCGAAGTTGTCATCCTGGAGGATCATCCGACCGGATTGCTTGGCGACATCGGTTCCGGTCCCCATGGCGACACCGATGTCCGCCGCCTTCAACGCCGGCGCGTCGTTCACGCCGTCCCCCGTGGCGGCCACCACGTATCCCTTCCGCTGCATGATCCGGACGAGGCGTTCCTTGTCCGCGGGCGCCACCCGGGCGATCACCCCGATGTCGCTGATCTGATCGAGGGCCTCCTCGTCGCTCATGTTGTTGAGCTCCGCTCCGGTGATGGCCTTGCCGGGTATCCCGAGCTGTTGGGCGATGGCACTCGCCGTGATGACGTCGTCGCCGGTCACCATGCGAACTTCGATGTGCGCCGCCCGCGCCTCGGCGATGGCATCCTTCGATGAGTCGCGGGGAGGATCGATCATCCCGGTGATCGATCCCAGGGTCATGTCCTGAACCAGGGCCAGGAGGTCTCCACCCGGGTCGAAACCTTCCACCGGCAGCTCGCGGGTCGCCCCGACCATCACCCGCAATCCACGCCCCTCGAGGCCGTTGACGGTTTCCTCGACTTCATGTCGAGCGGCGTCATCCAAAGCACGGGAACCGTCTTGCCACTGCTGGGTGGAGGACCTGGCGAGCAGCGCCGGAACCGCACCTTTCGCATAGCAGCGAATCACCGGCTTGCCGTCGGTTCCCGTTTCCTCGGTGAATACGGCGGCGAACTTGTACTGGGCGTCGAAGGGGATCTCGGCCTTCACCGAGAGAGCGCTGCGGGTCGCGATCGGATCCAACCCGGCTTCCTCGGCCAACATCAGGAACGCCACATCCAGTGGATCTCCGACGCCCTTGCCGTCCTTGATGTCCCCGTCATTGGCGACGACGTACGGGAGCGCCATTTTCACCGGGTCGATGTCGGATCCGGCCGGGGCCAGGATCCGCCCCTTGCCGGGCGATTCAGCTCCACCGATGCGGAACTCGTGTCCCGAATCGACGACGGCCACGACCGTCATCCGATTGAGGGTCAGCGTGCCGGTCTTGTCGGAGTTGATCGCCGACACTTCACCCAGCGTCTCAACCGAAGCCGGGCTCTTGACAACAGCATTTCGCTGAGCGAGAGCAACGGAACCCAGCGAGAGAATCACCACCACGACGGTCGGTAGGGCTTCGGGTATCGCCGCAATTGCCAGCGCGACCGCCGTGTCGAACAGCTTGTCGAACGGCATGCCCCGGGAATATCCCACGACAAACATCACCACCAGCGTGATGGCGGCGGCCAAGGCGATCCAAATGGTGATCACGTTCATTTGGCGGGCCAGGGGAGGCATTTCGATCTTCGTGGTCTTCAGCATCGACGCGACCTGGCCGACCTGCGTCGCCGAGCCGATGTCGGTCACCACCATCTCCCCGGAACCCCGGGTGACGGCACACGTGTTGAAGGCCATGTCGCTTCTGTCGCCCAGAGCCAGATTCGGGTCACTGGAGGGGGCGGCCACCTGCTTCGACGCCGGGGTGCTCTCCCCCGTGAGCTCCGATTCGTCTATCTGAAGTGCGTTCGACACCAGAATCCGACCGTCGGCCGGAACCTTGCTGCCGGCGACGAGCGGGATGATGTCACCCGGAACAATTTCGGTGGGATCGACTTCCACGAGATTGCCGTCTCGACGAACCTTGACCTTCGACACCGCCATTCGCTGCAGCGCGTTCACGGCGCTGGCGGCCTTGCCCTCCTGGCGCATCCCCACCACCGCGTTCACCAATGTGACGACGATCAACAGGACGCCCATCGATCGCTGTCCGATGATGATCGATGCCGCAGCCGCCACCAGCAGAATGATCTGCATGTAGTTGGCGTACTGCCCCACGAAGCGAGCCAGGCCGGACTTGGCCTTCTCGGCCGGCAGTGAGTTGGGACCGTAGCGCTGCCGGCGCTCCTTGACCTCGTCGGCCGACAGCCCCTTGCTCTGATCCACCCCGAGCTTCGCCAGGACGTCCGCCGGCTCGCACGCGAACCAGGGAGTGGCCGTGGCTTTGGACTCGGACTCGGACTCGGCACTCGGGTCTGAGGTCGCAGTCATGATCCCATCCTCCCGATCAAGCCTGCCCGGGCTTGCCGGAATTGCCGATCAGCTCGTCTTTCACTTTCAGCAGTGCGGCTCGCTGCTCGGCTGAGACCTTCGGGTACTGCGGATCAATCTTTCGCAGCGTTTCGACCAGGATCGCGGATGTCGTCAGATGCGAGAACCACTTGTGGTCAGCCGGAACCACATGCCAGGGCGCAACTTCCGTGTCCGTCTCGTTGATCATCTCTTGGAACGCCTGCCGGTATTCGTTCCAATACGGTCTTTCCTTGATGTCGTCCACCGAGAACTTCCAGTTCTTCTGCAGGTCATCGATGCGAGCCAGGAACCTCCGCTCCTGCTCGTCTTTCGACAAGTTCAAAAACAGCTTGACGATGACGGTTCCGTTCTCCGTGAGGTAGCGCTCCCAGTCGTTTATCTGCCGATATCGCTGCCGCCACAAGTCCGCCGGGGCGATGCTGCGGGCCGGTGCGGGCCAGACCAGATTCGGGTGGACACGACATATGAGCACGTTCTCGTAATGCGACCGGTTGAAGATGGCAATCTTCCCGAGCGACGGTAGCGCCCGGTTGTGCCGCCAGAGATAGTCGTGGACCAGCTCGTTCGCGGTCGGCCCCTTGAACGAATGAACGTCGACTCCCTCTGGATTCAGCCCGCTCATCACGTGCTTGATCGTCCCGTCCTTGCCGGCTGCATCCGTCGCCTGGAGCACGATGAGCAGGGACCGGCTCGCATCGGCGAAGAAGCGGTCCTGGAGCTCGAACAGCGTGGAAATCCCCTCGGCGAGCTTTTCGGCAGATTCGTCCTTGGTCCCGGCCCCCGAACTTGCGGCCGGATCGAAATCGCGGTCGAGGTCGATTCGTTTGCCAACCGGCACCGCCGCCTGACGCTCGAGTACCTTCCACATGTCGCTCATCCACGCCTCCCATCGGCACAACCCGCCTGGGACCGTCCGGGTCCCTCACGAAGCGGAAGCGCCCACTGCGTTCGATCGAGGCTAGGGCCCACCCGGCGCCGTCGCATCTCGAAGGACTTGAACGTCGACCAGGCGGAGGCTATTCGCGCTACCCAATTTCGGGAGATTCGGTTATTGCCCGGTTGATCCAACACCGATGCGGCCGAATGCGCTCCACCATGCATCGGGGTCGCTCCTGCCGACAGACTTGCCCTCCGTCAACCCATTCGACCCACACCCGGGACGGCTGATGCACATTCACGATCCGGATCGCGTGATGCTGCGACGAGCACTAAGCCTGAATCCGTGGAGGTGATCTTGGGTAGTTCGGTGTGGGAATGACGAAAGTGCCGTCTTTGCGGGAAGAATCGGGTTTGTTGACCACCTG
>JAUYKX010000185.1 GCA_030699055.1 Candidatus Nanopelagicales bacterium | reverse complement strand
CCGTCGGAAGGGGCGAAACTCCCTTCGGACTGTTCCCCGACCTTCGACGAGTCACCGACCCCTGGCGACCCTGGAGTGACCCCCGGATCGGCCCCTGGTGTGGCCAGAACTCCCAGATCGGCCGGGGTCGGTGCCGTCTGCGGGACCGAAGGACCACATCCGGCCCCGAGCAGGGCGACCACCCCGAACATTGCAGTCAGCAGCCGAATCGACCATCGGCGTTCTGGACCCGTCGTCTGACGCACACGGGCAGCGGACACATTCGCATTGGTTTCGGACTCGGCGGTCGCCGACAGGAGCAACAAGGCAGGTGGCGCGTGTCCCCCGCCGCGTCCAGGCACAGCTGTACCCAACGCCTCAGATGTTTTTCCCCCGTCGACACCACCCGCCCATGGCGGTGATGTCATCCACGCACCATAACCTCGACCGCAGAGTTCACGGCCATCGGCATCCCCTGAGTTCTTCGACCGTCATGCTTCGCATCAGATCAATCCAGACCGCAGGCGGCGTCGACGCGCTTACGGCACGGGAAACGAGGCGTCCCAACCTGCTGGCCGGGTCACACTCCAAGGCGTACTCCGCGGCGATAGCGGCCAAAACACCGTTGCCCGACTGCCAGGCGAAGGCAGCCATCGCCGCCACGACCGGCGCCACGGCGTCCGAAGGGGTGGCCCTGACCCACCAAGACCAGGCGGAAATGATGTCGTCGACCGACAGATCTTCATGCTCTCCCGGAGCTGCCGGGGACAGACACCACAGCACAGGCTCCCGCAACCGCGAATCGCGAAAACTGACCGCCCAATCAGCCAACTCCGGAGCTTCCGGCGCATGTCTTTGTCCACACAGGTAACCGACGATGGATTCCTCCATCTCCAACCGCCGTTGCGCATCGTCAGCCGAGTCACCGCTCGATTGAGTCGAACGCCTATCGCCCCTGCCACGAAGTTGGGCCAGCTCGACCTGGACGGCCTCCCTGACCTCCTCAACGCCCGTCACCAATTCCTCGATGTCCGACCGATCAGCCACGAACGAGCGACCGGCCAACACCATCGAGCAAGCGGCGTCAAGTGGATCGCCCTCCGTCAGGGGCTCCCCATCCGATTCCACACACCCCGCCGCAGTCAACGATTTCCACCGGTTGCCGGCAACCATTCCCGCCCCGAGCAACTCGATGTCTCGCCTTCGGCACAGTTCACTCAAGGCATCGAGGACGTCACCACACAACTCCTCGTCGTCCGAGAACGTGGCCAAATGCATGGACACCCCTTCGCACCTGGCCAATTCGCGCGAGATCACCTCCGCCACCGAACCCAGGTCTCCCCCGCGCTTCGGCAGGTCGAAACGAGCCGATAACCGCAACCGCCCGTGGCGATCGAAAAACGTACTGACGATGCTGTCGGCAGGTACGAATCCGAGCATGTAGGGAATGGTTGCGGCGACCGCCGCGGATGACCGGAGCTTCACCGTCCGGGCCTCGGCATCCGAATCCGATCCGGATCCGACCGCGAGCTCGGTGAAACCGCCGGTTGGCGACGAAAACGCACTGCTGTGGGCTGGGGTCCTCCCCCTTGTGTTGGTCATTCGACCAGCCTGCCTGGTCTAACCGGCCACCAGGTCAACTTGTGAAGGCCTGGGTAGAACCCGGCTCAGGCCCGCTTCTGGGGATATCAATCAGGCGATCGACCTGGGGGTCGACTTGCGGTCAGTTAGTCCGCGACGCCGTCGGAGAACTGTTGCCCCGATGGGGTCGTCGCCCAGCAGAAGCGATCGGACCACCGATCAGTTCGCCGTCAAAAGGGTCGGCGACAGGTCGATTCCGCTCATCGACGTGTACGACGATCGGCTTGTACTTGAGCAGCTCGGCCTCATCGAAGTCAGCGTAAGTAATGATGATGACCCGGTCACCCGGATGAACCAACCGGGCGGCAGCACCGTTGAGGCACACCTCGCCGCTGCGGCCCTCGATGGCATAGGTCTCGAACCGAGCCCCGTTGTCGATGTCCAGAACCTGAACCTGCTCGCCCACAATGATGTCCGCCCGTCGCAGAAGCTCAACGTCGACCGACACGGACCCGACGTAGTCGAGGTGGGCATCCGTCACCACCGCCCGATGGATCTTCGACTTCATCATGCGCCGCAACATGGCATCTCCTCAACGAGTTCTCGACGCCCTTGATCGGGTCACCGTAACCGAGCCATTATCAATCACACCGATCCTAACCGCTGCTGCCGGGCGCGCCACCACACGAAGGTAACGATGCCGACTACCACCTGGGGCACGAAGGACGCCGCCCGCCACACCAAGTCGGCGGCCACCGCGATGTCCTTGTCGAGACCGAACGCGATCAGCAGGCCGATCAACGCGGCGTCGACAGTGCCCAACCCACCCGGAGTGGCCGGAATCATGGAGGCCAATCGCGAGATGGCCAGAGCCCCGAAACCGGCCAGAAAGCCGAACTCGGCCGCCCCACCCCCTCCGACTGATCTGATCGCGATGAACAGCACCAGGTATTGCGCCAACACCACCAGCAGATTCGAGACCGTGATCCAGATCCAGCGATCGCGAACCACATCGACGACCTGCTCCCGAAAGTGCAGCACCGCCGCAGTCACGTCGATCTGCCGGTGGAATCGCCGTGCCAGAGGATTGACGATTCGCTGGATCAGCCTCGCGACCCGCCGAGCTGACGCCTCCGAGCGCAGAATCAGCCAGAACACGATCACCGAGGCGATGATCGCCCCCAACCCGACCAATCCGGCGGTGACGAAGCTCTGGTCCAGTTGACCCGCCACCAGCAGGGCCAGGACACCCAGGATGGGCAGGCCGAGAGTGATGAAGATGCTCCACACACTGGTGACGGCGATGCCCGCAGTCGCCGCTGCCGGGGTCACCCGGTAGCTGCCGAGCATCATGTACTGAACTGCCAGGCCGACGGCCCCTCCTGCGGGAACGGCGTTGCTGAAGGTGAACGATGTCTGCCGGACGACGAAGGCCGGGCCGAAGCGGATCCCGGGAATCGCGGCCAGGTACGGCCACACATAGACGACGATCATCACCACGACGCTGACCACCAGGAGCACGATCAAACCGACCGGAATCGCCCGGATCGCCTGCCAGGCCTCCGAGTAGCTGCCGATCTTGGGGATGATGCCCACAAACACGATCGCCAGCACCGCCAGCGTGAGAAGCAGACCGATAATGGTTTTTCGTGTGCTCAGATGTGCCCCGGTCTGGCGGGGCAGGTCGGGCCGCTTCTCTGACTGAATCCCGTGATCGGCGGGAACTTCCCCGCCGTCATCACGTGACGCGGATCCCCGGGTCATCGACTACTACTCACAATCGCTCGTAGTCTTCGGATGCGATCCGCTCCGCAATTTGATCGAGCGAGAATCCGACCGAACCCGGCACGACGGGCACGAATCCAACCAGCACCCCGTCCCGCAATACCTGCGCCTCCAGCCCGGAGGCGTCCCCGGCGTCCCACACGACTTCACGACCGTCCGGAAGTGGGAGCACCACACCTGCCGTGCCGACGCTCAGATGCTGCACTCGCGCTAGCAACCGCAAAACGCGCAGCCGATCGACCACCGTTTGAGCATCATCAACATGCATGTGCGCAGTCTCGCAGCCTTTGAACCGCGAAGCCCTGATTGCGCACTCGCGATGAATCGGGCCTGGGGTCCCGCCGGGCCCGGGGTTCCCCGCCGATCGAGCCCGCTGTCGCCCGCAGTTACCGTGACGCCATGCCTGTCCCCTCTCGATGGCTCACCGACACCGGTCCCGGTCATTCCCAGTGGTACATCAATCGATTCCGTCAGATGGCGGCCGACGGCCATGATCTGGCGGGCGAGGCCCGACTGATCGACGCAATGGTGCCCAGGTCATCACGCATCCTCGATGCCGGTTGCGGCCCGGGACGCGTTGGTGGGGAATTGTTCCGTCGCGGGCACGTCGTCGTCGGCGTTGACGTCGACCCGGAGTTGATCGCCGCCGCCGAGTCAGATCACCCCGGCCCGACCTGGTTGGTCGCCGACCTCGCCGATTTCGACCTTCCCGCGATGGGGCATCCGGAACCGTTCGACGCCGCGATCATCGCGGGCAATGTGATGACGTTTCTCGCCGCGGGCACCGAGTCCGACGTGATGGCACGGGTGACGGCTCACCTCAAGCCGGACGGATTCGTGGCAGTCGGCTTCGGCACCGATCGCGGCTATCCACTCGACGCGTTTGACGAGCATTCGCGGGCCGCCGGTCTCACCCTCGAGCATCGGTTCGCCACCTGGGATCTACGACCCTGGGTACCCGGCGCAGGATTCGCCGTGACGATCCTGCGCCAGCCGCACTAATTCCGCGCGCCGGTCCTCAGTTGAACTGACGGCGCCTTCCGAGCCAGACTCCCAGCCCACCGCCGATCAGCAGCACGATGATGGCGAACGCGGCGGTCGCCGTTGTCGAGGCTCCCGGCGGTGACGCTCCGGCAAGCTTGTACTGGTAGACCGCCATGGTGGACGTGTTCGGACCGGCGGCATTGCCGTACGGGAACCCCTCGCCAGCGGCGAACTTGACGTCAATGGCCCTGTTCAGTCCTGCTGACTCACTGGCCGCCGTGCCCAGCTTCTCCGCGAGCTGATCCAATCCGTTCAGTTCCTCGACGAATTCGCCTACGTTGCCGAATCCGATCTGCGCGATGAGTGACGGCAGGTCGTTCAGCTGCTGTTCCAGAGGCAGGGCCGCCTCTCCCAGCGTGTTGGCGATCCCGAAGAGGCTGTCGACGGCCGGCTGGATCGACTTCACCACTGCGGTCACCTCACGGTTGAGAGCCACGACCGCCCGACTATTGGCCGCAGTAGTGGAGCGCAACCCGGCGACCGCACTGTCCAGCCGATCCGAAATCGTCGGCATTGCGGCCAGCAGGTCTCTGAGACCAACCGAAATATCGTCCAGGTCCCGGTTGATGGTGTTCAGAAGTGGGGTCAGATCGCTCAACGACGAACTGACAACCCCGAGATTGGCCAGCAGACCGTTGAGGATGCCCGCCTCGGTATTGCCATCTGCTTCACACCCGTCGGGAATTCCGTTCGCCTCCTGGGCATTCAGCAATCTCTGGAGCTCTATCAGATTATCCGCGTTTTTCCAATCCTTGGCCTTCTGCGCGGCCTCGATGGCCGTGCCAAAATCCTCTTTCGCTTGTTCACTCCACGCGACGATGACTCCTTGCCCCCCAGTGCAGGTCGTCGGCAACGTCTGAAGCATGTCGGCATCGACGACTTCCCCGAGCGTGCATGACGACTTGCTATTCGGACAGACCATCGAGGCAATGAAGCCCGTGAACTCATAGCCCAAAACCCAGTCCGCGACGTCGAGTCCGCCCGCCACTTCGCCGAGCTGCTTGATCACATCGGGCAAAGCCGCATCCAGATCGTCCAAATCCGCGATCACTGCCGCCAGCGCTGCTTGCGACTGGGCCGACGTCAACTGGGCGCCAGCCGAAGCCAGCCGCGCCGTCACCTCCTCGGTTGCGGAGTTGATCCCAATCAGCGCGTCCCCGAGACCCGCAATTCCCTTGCCACCCTTTTCAATCATCGAATTGGCCTTTTTCGGGTCCAGGCGCAATTTCGACAACAGGTTGAGAATCGGGTCGACCTTCTGTTTCAGCAGTACATCGACGGTGCCGGCCGCCTTCCCGATGCCATCCTGCACCTCAATCAACAGCGGCAGCGCCTTGTCCGCCAACAGATTGTCGAGCTTCGACGTTCCAGAGGCGACGGCACCCATCGTGGAGGTCATGCCGCTGCTGTCCGTCGGAACGACCTTGATCGTTGTATCCGGAAGCGCGGCGTTCTCGGCCACTGCCTTGACGACAATCTTCCCATTGGGCGCACCACCGTTGAGCGGGTTCGGACCCATCGGAACGCTACCGGTGATGTCCTGGCCATCGGCAAAACCGCTGTTGGCCCAAGGGGCCTCGATCCGCGCCCAGCCGTTCCCGAACGTCGCGTCGTAGCTGATCGTGAACGGAATAGCCACGTTGGCGTTCTTCACCCGAACCTTGCCGCGAGTGTCCTTGTACGTGATCGGCTGGATTTGATTGGTGTTATTGGTGAAGCTGTAGGTCAACTCGACATTTCCAGTGATCGAGGTCGCCTTGTTGGGGTCAACCGGCTTGCCGTCAACCTTCAGATCGACACCGATTTCCACCAGTGGCTTTCCAGAAAACTGTCCACCCGACGCGATCAATGTCTGCACCTCGCCCGGGCTGTTCTTCAAGTCGTAGACGATCGAGTCACCATCGGTTTTGAGGCTGGTAAAACCGTTGAGCTCCACAGGACGCGAGGTACCGATCGGGATCTTCACTTGTTCCGCCCCGCTGCCGGTGACGGTGGTCGACGTGTACAGACCCTGAGAGAGCGCCTTGCCCGCAGCATCGGCGGCGACGGCGATCGCTTTGCCGACCACCACCTGGGCCTGGTCGCCCGACGCGGGCTTGGTGACAGTCGATGCCTGGGCCAACGAGGCCCCGATAGCCTCGCCACCGAGACCCGTATTGGGGGCGCCGATGCCGGCTCCGGCCCCCAGACCGATGGCCGCCAGGGACAGCGCCCCGGCACCTGCGGCCAAGCGCATCGCCGGCCGAACGCTCGAATCCGGGCGCCTCTTCCGGGAACGAAAAGCGCTCTTCATGGTCCTCACTTTGCACCTCCGACGATTTCGGACAGCGGTGTCGCGGTCGTTGACGCATCAACGACCGGCACTTGTGGTCCCTCTTGTTTCTCAGTACGGGTGGATGCGCCGGACCGTTTGTCAGGCAGCAACTCCGTGGGCAAGATCGCAATAAAGCCAATGGCGGCCATAGCCAGCATCGAAAACGCCTGGCCGGGCAGTTCAGCGGCCGCTGTCCATGGCGCAGAATCGATCACTGCGGAGAACCCGGCGATGAACGCCATGGCACCGAGAACCATGCTCCACAGGCTTATCCGTCCGGAACTGACTCCCGAGATCACGGTCACCAACAGCAGCATGATGGCCAGCACCACGGCTCCACCCGCGATCGACCATCCCCCGGGCAGCAGCCCCAGTCGCATCGCGTCGAAAAGCACGCCGAGCCCGAAGCCGATCAGGAAACCAACCAATCGCCAGA
>JAUYKX010000096.1 GCA_030699055.1 Candidatus Nanopelagicales bacterium | reverse complement strand
TCGCCAGGCAGCTTCGGTCGTGGGGCGCGGAAGGGGAAGCCGTTGCCGTTGACGGCGCCGGCCCGTTGGGTGCACTCGCTTCTCTGTCCAGTGGCGAGGTGAAACTCGTCGCCACTTCGGGCGCCGGTCGGAAATGATCGGCGACGAAGACGGCATCGACATCGGGGGGATGTTCTCGCGCGAATACGCGGAGGCGGTCGCCGAGCTTGGTCGATTCAACCTGGCGGTGTTCGGTAAGACCGGGGCCGGCAAGTCCACTCTGATCAATGCTGTGTTCGGGCAGGTGGTTGCCCCCACCGGAACCGGATCACCGGTGACGGCGGATCTGGCGTTCTATCAGCATCAGTCGGGGCTGCTCGGCCTGCTCGACTCTCAAGGTTTTGAGACCGGCCAGTCGGGAGACACGGTGCTGGCCCGGCTCGGAGAAATCGTGACCGCGGGTCGCCAGCAGAGTGTCGATCGGCAGATTCATGCGGCGTGGTACGTCCTGCGCTGGAGCGATCGGCGATTCGAGCAGGGTCAGGCGATGTTCGTCAACCGGCTCGCCGAACTCGTGCCGGTGATCGTCGTGTTGACCCAAGTGCCGGTGGCGCCGGACGGCTCGGTTCACGGCGAAGCCCTCGAGCTGGCGGCGTACATCGAAAGTCTCGGTTTGCCGATCGCCCCGAGCGGTCGGGTGATACTGACCAATGCCCTGGCCGATCCCTTCCTGCGCACTCCGGTGTACGGACTTCAGACCCTGATCGAGGCCACCTTCCAAACCGCGCCCGAAGCGGCTCGGCGGGCGCTGAGTGCCGCTCAGTTGATCGACCGGGAGCGTAAAAGACAGGCTTGTCAAGCGATCATCAAGAAGGCATCGACCACGGCGGTGGCGACGGGGGTGACCCCGATTCCATTCTCAGATGCGGCGATCCTGGTTCCGCTGCAGATCTCGATGATGGCCAAGATCGCTGCGGCTTACGGTGTTGCCCTGCCGAAATCACGGATCGCCTCGGTGGTCGGATCGTTGATGTTGTCGTCGGGCGCCACCTCGGCTGGCCGCTGGCTGGTGTCGTCGCTGTTGCGAGCCGTGCCCGGCGGGCAGTTGCCGGCCATGGTGATTTCGGGAGCGGTCGCTGGCTCCCTGACGTCGGCTATGGGCTGGGCGTGGGTGCGCGTGTGCGAGTACGTGCAGGAGGACTCGACTTCGGGTCTGTTCGACCGGGTGGTCGTCGAGCAGGTGTTCCGCGACGAGTTCAAGGCCCGTTTCCGGCTGCCCCGAGGGTCAACTTCTTGAACCCAGGGCGACCACATCGTTGAGTGCCGAGATGAAGCAGTCGGTGAAGTCGTCCGGATCCTCGATTGCCGCCCGGTCGCAGTTGATGCCGATGAAGGCCGTGCCCGCGTACGAGAGCAGCCCGATGTTCACGGCGGCACCGCCCTTCGGGGCGAACGGAATCATCCCCAATACCCGCGCCCCCGCGATGAAAAGAGGCATGGGTGGCCCGGGGACATTGGTGGCGGCAACGTCCGTGCACTTCATCAGCTTGGCCGCAACCACGGTGGTCAGCGGGCGCGGCATGGTCGACAAAAGTCGATAAACGACGTCGGACAGCCCGAGGGCGGGCTCGTTGCGGGCTTGGATGAGGATCGGGTGGAGTTGCTTCATTCGGGCGCCGGCGTCGCTGACGTTGACGGGGATGGGGAACCTGGCGGGCACCCAGTGGTTGCCATCCGCATTGCCGTCGCTTCTGACGTTGATCGGCATGTTGACCCGCAGGGCATCGACGTGGGAGCCGTGCCGCTCGTGGTAGCGCCGGAGTCCGCCCGTGACCGCGGACATGAAGGCGTCGTTGATCGTGCCCTTGACCGAGTGGGCAGCGGCTTTTAGATCGTCCAGTTCGACCTCGGCGACCGAGAAGGCCACGAGGAGCGAACGGCCGGTCATCACGTCACTCATCGGACCGCTGGCCGGGGCCAGCATTCGGGCTGCCGATTGAGCCCATTCGCCCGTCGAGACGGCCGTGGCCATCGGGTCGGTGGCCGCCCGTCGCAGGTAAGAGGCGCCGGCGCGGGCTGCGGATCCGAGTCGGTCGGCCAGGGACTCGTACTCGTACTTGGCCGCATCGCGAACCCGGTCCAGCGCTGTGACCGGGCGTGTTTCGGGGGCGGTGGCGAGTGGAGGAAATTGAGTCGGGTTGTCGGGATCCAGATCGAACATCACGGCGAGCATGGCCATCCCGCCGACACCGTCGGTGATCGCATGGTGAAGTTTGACGATGACGGCGGATTTGTCGTCGGCCAACCCGGTGACCACCGTGGCCTCCCACAGGGGTCGTGATTGATCAAAGTCCTGTTCGGCGATCTGTTCGGCCAGGGCCAGGACATTGGCCAGACCTCCGCCGTCCCGCGGCAGTCGCTGCCAGCGCAAGTGGTAGTCGAGATCGAAGTCCGGATCCGTGTGCCAGCGAGGAGGCGCCAACGACAGCGGGTTGCCGATCGGGATCTGCCGCATCTTCGGGGTGTCCAGCGTCATGCGGTTGATTCGCTCGGTCAAGATCTCCGGGTCCGGCTCATCGTCCAGAGTCACCACGAGCACAATTACCGACCTCAGCATCGGATCGTCTTCGACATCCCACATGACGGCGTCGAAGGCACCCATTCTCGGATCGAATTTCTCCATGCGGGCATCCTGCCCGTTCATTGGGGTCTGAGTCATTTTCGCTGGATCCTGTGGGCGACAACCTCGGTCCGAAGTCAGGCCTGGCCCAGAGCCGCAGCTGCGGCCAGTTGCCCGAGATCGCGGCAGGCTTCAATATCAGCCTTGTCGGGAGAGCCGGTCAACTCGAGCCAGGGTTGGATTGGTCGCCAGCGAAGGGCGCGGGTGATTCGGGTGATCGAGGCTACCGCGCCTTCCACCGAGTCATGGCCATGGATGTATCCGGCCACGGGAAGATCGGCGGTGTCGGTGAGGCACGGGTAATAGACGGTGTCGAAGAAGTGCTTGAGCGCTCCCGACATGTAAGCGATGTTGGCCGGCGTGCCGAGAACCAGGGCGTCGGCCTGGAGTACGTCGAAGGCTCCAGCCGACAAGGCGGGGCGGGTGAGCACCTCGATTTCTGAGCCGAGTTCGCGGGAGGCTGAGTCCACCCCGTCGGTCAAGGCCCCCAGGAACAGCTGCAGCGTGGGTGACGGGGTGTGATGAACGACGATGACGCGA
The DNA here is from genome assembly GCA_030699055.1 of Candidatus Nanopelagicales bacterium. Lineage (GTDB taxonomy): Bacteria > Actinomycetota > Actinomycetes > S36-B12 > UBA10799 > JAUYKX01. The sequence goes on along the minus strand of JAUYKX010000096.1, from coordinate 4,382 downwards.
GCCATGATTCCCAGTGTCCCATCAATTGCCTACGGCGCTCGCCGGATGACTTTGGTCGTCGCCTCGAAGCCAGCCGCCCGAAGGCGATCAACGAGAGGGTCGCCCATGGCCGTCGCCGGGGTCAAGACCCCGGACCGGTTCGGGAGGCGTAGGCCGTCGAGGGCCAGGCACAGCGCACTCTCGCCGAGCATGATCGACGTCGCCAGGTAGCCGGGATCCGCCCGGGCGCCGAAACGGACGACAACGGTGTTGCCGGATGAGGTGCCTGCTCGAACCTCGATCAGGAATCTGCCAGCCTCGCGCTGCTCTCGCGACGGCCCCTCACCGGGAGCCGGCAGCATCCGATCGAGGACCGCGCGGGTGGGGGACAGGGCCATGCCGATGAAGATCCCGCGCAGGCCGACGGCGGTTCCGATAGCCGCCGCAGGCGCCAGCGGCCCGGGCCCGTGGCGGACGACTTCGCGATATCTGAAGTTGCGACCGTACGCCCAGTCGAACAAGGCATTGCTTCGCCGGACGACGCGCACATTGTGTTCGGCCATGATGAACGGACCGACCCAGCCGCCAACCTCCCGGGAATAGGCCAGAGTCGTGGTGGCCGGGGAAGAGCCGCTGGGCTCGTGGGCACGATCCGGGCTGAGGGAGTACGGGTCGCGCAGGATCTTCCTGAGCTCCGGGTGCTTTCGGATTTTCTCCGCTGTGGCTCGAGCTGAGTCGACTGTTCCGCCGCTGAGGCCGCCCTTCATATCCATTACGTAGAGGGTGACTTCTTCAAGTTCGCCGAGGCCGTGGTCCCGGGCGTACTCGTAAGCCATTAGCACGCTCAGGTCCGACGGGATCGAGTCGAAGCCGCACGAGTTGACCAGGCGGGCGCCGGTGGCCCTGGCAGTCTCATCCAGTTGGTCGATGCATTCGCGGGCGAACAACACCTCGCCTGTTAGGTCGGCGCAGTGCGTACCGGTTTCGGCGCAAGCGGCAGCGAGATCGAATCCGTACCGGATGTACGGTCCGACTGTGGTGGCAATCGCGGTAGTTCTGGCCGCCATTGCCCGCAGCGCGGCACCGTCGTGAGCATCCGCGATGAGAATCGGCCAGTCTCGCGCGGCGGCTGGTAGCCCAGCCCGTACCTCGCTGAGTCGCCGCTCGGATCGGCCAGCGAGCCCGATTTTGGTGCCAGCCGGAGCGTGCTTGGCGAGGTACTCGGCCACCAGTCTGCCCACGAATCCACTGGCCCCGTAGACCACAACGTCGAACTCGCGACCGGACTGGGAGCCGATATCGGCGGCATTGGTTTGAGGGTTGGAAGTCATGTTCCGACCCTGATATGGGGGGCAGGACTTCGCCACTCCGATTGACCGGAGGGACGATCAATTGGGTCTGGCCTCCCCGAGTCCCGTTGACTATGGTTCGGGGGCGAGCAGTCGGCTCGTCACGAGTTGGGCGGGTGATCTATGAGGCGCGAAGATCCTCGGTCGCGTTCGAGGGTGAAGTCGGCAGTTGCCTCGATAGTGGCTGTATTTGGGGTTTTCGTTCTGGGTGCCTGTTCGACAGGGGCCGGTGGCGGTGCATCGAGCCCGAGTCCCACTGGGTCGGTACGCGTCCCTGAGCCACAGCAGGAGTTTCGCTTCGTGGGTCGGCCGGTGCCCACGCCGGGCAACGTTCTCCCCCTGCCGGAGGGACGATCAACATATGCGACCTTCGCGACCGAGGGATTGTTGGTGGGGGCGGGAGGCAGTTCGGGGTGCTACCCGGTGCCCTACGCGGTCGAGGTCAGCGCACCCCAGCGAGTGCGGGTCGACTTTGTGGAACCCGCGCGGGTCACGTCCGACACGGATGCGGTGCGGTTGCCCAACGACGTCATCTGCACTCGCGACTACACGATCAAGAGCTACTTCTTCGGTGGCCTCGCCGTGGATCGGGACTCGCCGGTGACGGTTGAGTTGGTGATACACCGGGACTCCACCCACGGTGGCGACCTGGTGGAAACGACGACGGTTGGGGAGTAGTGGGTCGCATGTCCGGCAGTGAGCCCATCGAGGAAATCTACGACGCGTTCGCGGCGACCTACGACGCGAGCCGTGATCAGTTCGACCTTTCCGACGTGCTGCGGGAGTTCAGCGCCGGGCTCGGCGACCGGCCGGAGCAGGGGCGGCTGCTCGACCTCGGTTGCGGGGCTGGCGAGCCAGTGGCCCGAGACTTCGCTTCGCGTGGCTGGCAGGTCACCGGGGTTGACGTCAGTCGAGCGATGTTGGCGCTGGCCGCTCGTTACGTGCCACAGCTGACCCTCATTCACGCCGACATGCGAGAGGTCGATTTTCCCGAGTCGTCATTTGATGCGATCACGGCCGTGTACAGCCTGTTCCACGTTCCGCGCGAGGAGCATCCGGCGCTGTTCGCCAGGATGCGTCGGTGGCTCGTCCCCGGCGGCCGGGTCCTGATGACGTACGCCACGCGCGAATACACCGGGCACGACCGGTTCGATGGCGAGAAAGAGTTCATGGGCCGCAGCCTTTTCTACAGTCACGCGACGCCGGACGAGTTGCGCGAGCAACTGGCCGGGGCGGGTTTCCGCATTGTCGACGCCCGCAAGCGTCAGATCGGCGGCGAGACGTTTCTGTGGGTGACGGTCGAGAGGCCTTCCGATTCGAGCGTCGCCGGGAGTGGGTTCACCCATAACGCGTCGACCCGTTCGTCATCTGGTGTTCCGGAAAGTTAGCGTTCGACGCATGGCGTCGACTGTTTCGGAAGTCCCAGACTCACCGACGGCTCGGAGTCGAGCTCTTTGGCTCACCGGGGTAATCGGCGGAATCCAGATGGTCGATCCAGTGATCGGTTCGCTGGCGCTTCCCGGGGCGGGTCGGGGGCTCGAGATGGGGTCATCCGAACTGGCGCTTGCGGCCTCGGTGTCGACGCTCTTTCTTGCGGCGACGGTTGTGCTCGTGGGTTCCTTGGCGGAACGTACTGGTCGGCGACGGATGCTGAACCTTTGTCTGCTGCTCACCGCCGCCGGGGACGTATTGGCGGCGATTGCGCCGGATCCGGCGATCTTCATGGTTGGTCGGGCGTTGGCTGGCGTCGGGGTGGGCGGCGCACTGGCCTGCGCATATGCCTATGTCCGAATCATTTGCCCAAATGAAGTCCTCGGTCGGGCGTTGGGGTTTTGGGCGGCGGTCATGGGAGCTTCGGTTGTTCCGATGGCAATGATCGGAGCTGGCCTAGCGAACGTCAATTGGCGCTTGGCCTTCCTGCTGGTCCCGGTGGTGTCCCTGCTGTGTCTAGCCCTCGTTCCCAAACTGCTTCCTCCGACCCCGAAAGCCACGGAAAATCGGGAACTCGTCGGCGTGATCCTGGCGGGTATCGGCGTGGCTGCCATCCTGTATGGCATCAGCCAGGCGGCCAAACAGACCGGTGCGGTGGAAGAGATCATTGTCATGCTGGTGGGGCTATCGTTGATAGCAATCGCCGGTTTTGTTGGATCCAGGGCTGCGAACCCGTCATTTCCGGTGTGGGTGTTCCGGGATCCCGGCCTACTCACCGCCGCCCTGTCTGGCGCGTTGTGGAACATGTGTTTGGCGGTGGTCATCCTGCAGTCGTCGAATCTGTGGCAGTACGTCGACGGCGTGACGCCGTTCGTGGCCTCGTTGTTCCAGGTGCCTGTGAATGTCGCGGTGGCCGTCGGTTCGTTGATCATGGGTCGGCTGATGAGTCGGCGCATCGACTTCCGGTTGTTGCTGGCTGTCGGTTTCCTGTTTTCGGCCGCCGGGTTTGTGGCGGTGTCCGTCACCTCGTCATCGGCGTTGTCGGTGTGGTTCAACCTGGGGATGGTGGGGGTCGGAATCGGTGCCGGTGCGGCGGGCACCGTGCAGAGCCAAGTGCTGTTGGAAGCGGCGCCTTCGGGTTTCTTGAATGTGATGGCCGCTTCTCGGACAACTTTCGGTCAGATCGGTTACGCCATCGGTCTGGCGGGCAGCGCGGTGGTGACCACGATGATGGCCACGTCAATCCTCGGGTCCTCTTCGGGAATGGACCGGGATGCGGCGAGAAACCAGCTCAACGACTGGTTGATGGCCGGGCATGGTCAAGGCTCGGGGACCGGGCCGGTCGCCGAGGCGTATCGGGGGGCCTTCACCGAAAGCATGCTCTGGTGGGCGGGTGCGGTGGTGGTCGTCGCCCTGGTGTGTGCGGTGTTACTTACCGTCAAACAACGGGGGGCGGGTCCGGCTTGGGTCTCGTCGGCTACAGCGCCTACAGCGGAGGTAACGGATACTTCCGAAGGAGATCATCCGCCTGGCGCTGGACATCTGGGTTGACCGCTGGCTCGGGGATGGGCGCAACGGCAGGCGGGAACATGCAGTTACGGTCATTGGGCCTGCCGGCGAACC
>JAUYKX010000136.1 GCA_030699055.1 Candidatus Nanopelagicales bacterium | reverse complement strand
AGCACCACCGTCCGGACCTCGCGCCCCGAGCCGGGCCCCCTCGGCCGCCGCCTTAATCACGGACAGGATGGTTCCCTCCCGAGGTTGAGCCACGGCCTGATAGGCCAGGGTGACCGCCTCATCGAATCCCCGGCAGAGGATCTCGGAGTCCGACGGATCGGTGTCCGACTCGACCTCCAAGGCGCGGGAAAAACCGAGCAGAATCTGACTGGTGATCACCCCAGAGTTACCTCGGGCCCCGAGTAGCGCCCCCGACGCGAAGGCCGAGGCCACGACAGCCCGAGTTGGCCGGTTATCTCCTTCATCGGCATCAGCGCCCGTGGCGAACAGTTTCTCGACGGCTTCGGCGGCGGACTCACACGTGAGAAACAGGTTGGTGCCGGTGTCGCCATCGGGAACCGGAAACACGTTGAGCGAATCGATTTCGGCACGACTCCGGGCCAGCCCCTCCTGGGCCAACGCTGACCATCGGCGCAATTCGTCCGCGCCAAGTGATTCCGGCACGTTGCTCACCCTCCTGCCACCTGTTCACGCGGATACGAAAGGATATGGATCGCACCCGGCCCGGGCCCGCGACCGCTGGGTGGCCTCGGGTACTCTCGATACTCGCGCGGCGCCTTCGCCGACGAGGACCTGGACCTCTTGGGTCCAGCATCCTGCGCCCAACCCAAACAAGCAACAGGAGATCACCGTGGCTGCCAACTGCGATATCTGCGGCAAAGGACCGGGATTCGGGCACAACATCTCCCACTCCCACCGCCGCACCAAGAGGCGCTGGAACCCGAACATCCAGCGCGTACGGGCTTTGGTGTCCGGCCGTAGTCGCCGCCTGAACGTCTGCACTTCTTGCCTGAAAGCCGGAAAGGTCACGCGCGGCTGAGGCTGCGTTTCCGAGGTCCGCAATCTCGACTCCCGCGTTGTCCAAGCCCGCCCCTCAGCGGCGGAAATGCTCATAGCCTCCGATATCCGGAATGGCCGAGTCCAGCGTCACTTCAGTGCCCGGGGATTCGAACACCCGGCCAATCGTGACGAATTCGTCCGGAATACCGGCGTCAGGCGGGAAGGTCGCCACGAGCGCGTGATCGTCGCCGCCGTTGAGCGCCCAGGTGAGCGGGTCAATATTGAATGCGTTCGCCGCCGACGCAAGCTCCGGTGCGAGTGGGACGAGCGCGGCCGACAGATCTATCCCCACCCTCGATGCCCGCGCTATTCGGGCAACATCCGTGATCAACCCGTCGCTGACATCGATCATGGCCGTCGCCCCCGCCGAGGCCGCTCGACCGCCCGCACCATATGGCGGGCGCGGGCGCCGATGGGCGTCAACCAATACCTTCGGTGATCTGAATCCCCTGCTGAGCACCATCAGGCCGGCGGCTGCCCATCCGAGTCGACCGGCCACGGCCACCACATCGCCTGCCCTGGCTCCAGACCGAGTCACATCCCCGGCCGCACCCGATTCACCGATGACCGTCACGCTCACCATCACCTGCTCCCCACCGGACAAATCACCCCCGACGATCGAGCAGCCAGCCTCCTGAGCTTCGGCCGACATGCCGTCAACCAATTCCAACACCCAGGGCAGGGCAGTGCAATCGGGAAGCACCAGGGCCACGACAGTGCCGACACAGCGCGCGCCCATTGCCTCCAGATCTGCCAGACCGGCGGCCATCGCGTGGTGACCGATGTCGGCCGCCGTCGACCAATCCCGCCGGAAGTCGACACCCTCGACAAGAGTGTCGACGCTCACCACGACCCGGCATCCCCCGGCTGTGGAAAGAACGGCCGCATCGTCTCCTGGGCCGACAACAGTGTCGTCGGTTGGGGAGAGTCGCGCAGAAATCGCGTCAACCAGAGCCAGTTCGCCAATGTCCGAGACACATTGCCCAGCGAATTCCCCGGTAATGCGACCCTGGTCGGATCCGCTCACCGTGCCTCCTGTCCATCTGGCCCGTTAGCCTGACGTACCCGTGATTTCAGCTATCTTCAGCGATCCGATTCCAAGGAGCGAGTGTGATTCAGGCGTACGTCCTGGTGCAGACCGATGCTGGATCCGCCCCTCAGGTTGCCGCTACGGCCAATGGGTTAACCGGTGTGACGCGAGCGCATGATGTTACCGGGCCCTATGACGTGATCGTGACCGTGGAGGCCACTGATGTCGAGTCACTCGGCAGAGAAGTGGTTTCGGGAATCCAGCGAATCAACGGCGTGACCCGCACCATCACCTGTTCGATTGTCTCCTGATCAGGTCCGGTGGGAATTCATCGCATCTTCGACAAGACGACCGATGAGGTCGCGAAGAGCCAGACCGGAGTGGCTCCACATGCGAGGGAACGCAGAGCAATTCGTGAAGCCAGGCATGGTGTTCAACTCGTTCAGAACCACCGAGCCGTCCAGGCGGACGAAGAAGTCCACCCGGGCCAGACCCTGGCAACCAACCGCGTCGAACGCCCGCACCGCCAACTCGCCCATATTGCCCACCCGAGCCGCCGGAAGGTCGGCTGGCACAACCAATTCCGAACTGCCGTCTACGTATTTCGCCTCAAAATCGTAGAACTCGTGTGCCGAATCGACAATGATCTCGGCTGGCACGCTGATGCGCGGCGGCTGGCCCGCCGGTGACGAGAGAACTCCTATCTCGACTTCCCGGGCGTCCGTCAGGGCTGCCTCGACGATCACCTTGTCGTCGTGGGTGAAGGCTTCCCTCATGGCCGCTTCGAGAGACTGTGGGCCAGTGACCCGGCTGATGCCAATGCTCGATCCGGCCCGCGCGGGCTTGACGAATACGGGCCAGTTCAACCCGGCCACTTCGCGGGTGATTCGGTCCGGATGCCGCTGCCATTCACCGATCCGAACGTCAATGAATTCTCCGACAGGTAACCCGACATCGCGCAGGAGCCTCTTGGTCACCGGCTTGTCCATCGCCAGAGCCGAGGCCAGCACCCCTGATCCGACGAAAGGGAGCCCCATGATCTCCAAGAGCCCCTGAATTGTGCCGTCCTCTCCGTACCGACCGTGCAGGAGAGGGAACACGACATCGGCCCCGGCCAACAGCTCAAGAGGGGAAGCGGGCTCCCCGACCACTTCGGGCAACCGGGTCGCCGCCGCCTCGGCGACGACGGCAGCCACGTCCATTGAGCGCCACCGGCCATCCCGACCGATTCCCGCGGCCGCGACTTGGTAACGATCCTGATCGATGTTGGCCAGCACGTTGGCGGCCGACAGATACGAAATCGAATGCTCGGAACTACGACCCCCGAAGAGCACGACCACCGTGGGCCTGCCAAGTCCACTTTCCATTGGTAGTCAGGGGCGCAGTGACCGCATTGCGGTTCTGTTTCCCCATCCCCCTTTCAATCCGTGCGTGCGGTTTTCCCGCACACGGCTTACCGACAGTCTTCTTGGCATGGTTACGCCGCCTTCGGGTATCGAATG
>JAUYKX010000100.1 GCA_030699055.1 Candidatus Nanopelagicales bacterium | reverse complement strand
AGCGAGGATGACAAGATCGCCGCTTTTCATTCCGCCGACTTGTATGTGGCGCCGAACACCGGCGGTGAGAGCTTCGGAATCGTGCTGCTGGAAGCCATGGCCTCAGGGGCCCCGGTGCTGGCCAGCGACATCGAGGCGTTCGCGCAGGTTCTTCAGGAGGGCGCTTGTGGCGCCATGTTCCGCAACGGTGATCCCGAGGACCTGGCCCGGCAGGCGGTGGCCGTGTTCGGAAATCCCGCTGAGCGGGACCGACTGGCCGCCGAAGGTCACCGGCGGGCGCTGACCTTCGACTGGTCCAACGTTGCCCGGGACGTCGTCCGCGTCTACGAATCGGTCACGGTCGCCGGCGAGAAGGTGCAGGCCGATTTGTCCGGGCAGGCTTTCGGGAGACTCGGGTAAAGCGATATGTGGATCTGGATCGCAATTGCGGCTGTGGTCGTCCTGCTGGTTGTCTACTTGTCGTCCACGGCAGGTCGGCTCGACCGACTGCATCATCGGGTCGAAGCCAGTCGGCAGGCACTGGAAGCCCAACTGGCCGATCGGGCGGCCATGGCACTCGAATTAGCCGGATCGGGGCTTTTGGACCCCGCGTCGAGCTTGGTCCTGGCCGATGCCGCCGCCGGTTCGGTCGAAGGGGAATCCATTGGGGACTGGACGCAGGCTGAAAGCGACCTGACGCGCGCGTTGGCCGTCGTCTTCCCGGACCCGACGCACGTTGAAGCGATGGCCGGGGTTCCCGGCGGAGAAGAACTTGTCGGGCGGCTCGGAGCCGCTTGCCACAAAGTCGAGATGTCCCGCCGCTTCCATGGTGAGGCCGTGCGGGCGTGTCAACTCGTGCGAAGGCACAAGCTCGTGCGCCTGTTCCGGTTGGCGGGTCGTGCGCCATGGCCGCTGCCGGCGGACTTCGATGCGGATGTCCCACCTGGCCTGATCGGTCGCTGAAATCTGGTTGTTGGTCGACGAAGGCGATGCGCCGACCGGCGAGCCGTGCCCCGCGCGAATTACGATGGCCCCTATGGCCGATGCAGGAAACACATTGCAGTCCCCTGGACCCGAGACCGGTACCGCGCGAGTGAAGCGGGGAATGGCCGAGCAACTCAAGGGTGGCGTGATCATGGATGTGGTCACGCCGGAGCACGCCAAGATCGCCGAGGATGCGGGCGCGGTTGCGGTGATGGCCCTGGAGCGGGTGCCGGCCGACATCAGGGCGCAGGGTGGTGTGGTTCGAATGAGTGATCCCGACATGATCGACGGGATCATCGACGCGGTGACTATTCCGGTGATGGCCAAAGCCCGGATCGGGCATTTCGTCGAGGCGCAGGTGCTGCAGGCGATCGGCGTGGACTACATCGATGAATCCGAGGTGCTTACGCCCGCCGATTACGCCAATCACATCGACAAGTGGAAGTTCAGGGTTCCCTTCGTGTGCGGGGCGACCAACCTGGGCGAGGCTCTACGTCGAATCACAGAGGGCGCGGCGATGATCCGTTCGAAAGGTGAGGCGGGGACAGGGGACGTCTCCAACGCCACGGAGCATATGCGCAAGATCGTCGGGCAGATCAGATCGTTGACGGTGCTCGGGGAGGAAGAGCTGTACGTCGCGGCAAAGGAACTGGCCGCTCCATACGAGTTGGTGGCCGAGGTCGCGGCGCGCGGCTCGCTTCCGGTTGTGCTGTTCACAGCCGGGGGGATCGCGACGCCCGCTGATGCGGCCATGATGATGCAGCTCGGGGCCGACGGGGTGTTTGTCGGGTCGGGAATCTTCAAGTCCGGCGATCCGGCGGCGCGGGCCGCCGCGATCGTCCAGGCAACCGTCCACTACGACGACCCAGACGTCATAGCCCGCGTTTCGCGGGGGCTGGGCGAGGCCATGGTCGGCATCAATGTGGCCGACATTCCGCAACCTCATCGTCTCGCCGAGCGGGGTTGGTGAGACCTCTGGCGAGTGAGGATCGGCAAGTGCTGGTTGGGGTTCTCGCCCTGCAGGGGGACGTCCGCGAGCATGAGCGGGCATTAGCCCATTGCGGCGCGGTGACAATGCGGGTGCGCAATTCGGGCCAGCTGCGGCGGATTGACGGACTGGTGATTCCCGGGGGGGAATCCACGACGATTACCAAGCTGGCGATCGACCTGGGCTTGTTCGAGCCGCTGGCGGCCCGGGTTCGCGAGGGGATGCCGATCTTTGGATCTTGCGCAGGAATGATCATGCTGGCAAGTCGGGTCGAAGGGGGGCTGCCCGGCCAACCGGGTTTGGCGGCGATCGACATGACTGTGCGGCGCAACGCGTTCGGACGCCAGGTCGAATCGTTCGAGTCCGATGTCGACATGCCCGCTATCGGAGACGAACCGATTCGAGGGGTCTTCATCCGGGCGCCGTGGGTCGAGAGAGTGGGGCCGGGGGTGGAGGTGTTGGCGACAGTGCCCGGGCCCGGCGCGCTGGATAGGATCGTCGCGGTTCGCCAGGGAGTGGCTTTGGCCACGGCGTTCCACCCGGAGCTGACCGGTGATCACCGCGTCCATCGGCTGTTCGTCGAGTCAATAGGCGCGAACCAGCGGGAACTGATGGAGGAGGAGCGATGAGTGGCCACTCCAAGTGGGCGACGACCAAGCACAA
>JAUYKX010000087.1 GCA_030699055.1 Candidatus Nanopelagicales bacterium | reverse complement strand
GACGCCGGAAGTGACCAGCGTCCGGATCAGGGCCTGAGCACCGTTCATCTGTCTTGTCCAATCTGTTCGATACACGCGGTGCCACCTCGGCCGGCGGCTGATGGTCTTGAACCTCAGTTGGCGTCGAGATTCAGTCGAATACGTTGCCGGGATTCAGAATTCCGTTGGGGTCGAATGCCTGCTTGATCCTGCGCATCAATTCGATCTTCGCCGGATCCTCCAGCGCCAGGAAGTACGGCTTCTTCTCGGTCCCGAGGCCGTGCTCGCCGCTGATGGCTCCTCCCAGATCCATCCCCATCTGGAAAATCTCGGTCAAAACGGCGCTGCGAATCGCCGGGTCCTTCTGGAACACGGCCATGTGGACGTTTCCGTCTCCGGCGTGACCGCATCCGACAATTCCGGTTCCGTTGTCGATGCCAATCTCCCGGGCTCGACTGATGAACTCCGCCAACGCCGCCCGGGGGACGACCACGTCGAGAATGTCATCGGCGCCCGCCGCCTTGGCCACCCAGAACGCCCGCTCGCGCGCACTGATCAATGCCGCGCCTGCGCCACTGGGAAGCACGTAGACATCCATGGCCCCCAGATCGACGAGAAGTTCAGCGGCGCTCTCCGCGTCCTGGTCGAGCCGTTCCCCTCTCGGGTTCTCCAGCCCGACGACCAGGTACGCCTGCGCCGATTCCTTCACCTCAGCCGGAATGCCCAGTTCCAACTCCGCCGACGCAGTGGTGGCGGCCATGGTGAGCATGTCGATGTATTCCAACAGCACTGGCCCCAGGCCCGAGGAGACGATTCGCGGAATTGCCGCCGTGACCTCTTCGACCGTCGAGAACGGGGCCAGAACGGTTGCCCGATGGCGCGGCCGGGGAACCAGCTTCACTATCGCCTCGGTGACAATCGCCAGCGTCCCCTCAGAGCCCACAATCAACTGAGTCAGGTCGTAACCGCTGGAGTTCTTGACCGTTCGCCCACCGGTTTTGATCACCTGCCCAGAGGGCAGAACAGCCTCCAGCCCGAGCACGTGGTGCCGAGTCACGCCGTAGCGCACCGCTCGCATCCCACCGGCATTGGTCGCCACGTTCCCCCCGAGGCTGGCCGAGTACTCACCCGGATAAACCGGGTAGCACAGTCCGACCGGTTCCAATGCCTCGTCCAACTGGCTCAGAGTCACCCCGGGCTGAATCACCGCCAACCCGTTCTCCGCGTCGATTTCGATCACCCGCGCCATGCGCTCGAAGGAGATCAACACGCCTCCGACACGGGGAACCGACGCCCCCGACAATCCCGTGCCCGCGCCCCGAGCGGTGACGGGGATCCCGTGCCGGTCCGCCCAGGCCAACACCGCGGCAACCTCTGCGGTCTCCTCCGGCAACACCACCGCCACCGGATAACGATGTTCGGCGCTCAGGGATTCGTCGTGGCTGCAATCCTCTTTGAGCTGGTCTCCGGAAACCACGCGACCCGGTTCCACAATCCCGACGAGTTCTTCGACGATGTCGACCACTGAACCAGTTCCTCTCCCAGGCGGTCCCCGAACACAGCGCGGTCGCGATTGCGATGCGATCCTCCCGCTGATCGCACGACCGCAGATGCCAGATTCTGCCTGAGACAGCGGCCTGATGCCGCCTGTACTCAGCCAGCCGAGCCCTTTGTCTTCGCTTTGGCCGGTGCCTTGGCCGGTGCCGGAGCGATTCCTCCTCCGGGTCCAACCTGCTGAACCCCGGTGGCCGAATTCTTCAGCCATTTCCTCCACGGCACGCTGAAATCAGTAATTCCGTTGTCGAGTTCCTGTTCTCGCCCGGTGTTCTTCACAATCACCGGATCCCCCACCTCCACCATCGAGTACAACCACGACGCGTTGCCGGTGCTCATTCCAATGCAGCCGTGACTGACCCGTGAGTACCCCTGGGAGCCCACCGACCACGGGGCGGCGTGAATGAACTCACCGCTCGGCCGGATTCGCATCGAGTAACTCACGTCGAGGTCGTAGGCCTCGGAAGTCCCATTAAGGGAGGGATCCGTCATTCGGATGGTTCCCTCCTTGCCCATGATCGCAACCGTCCCCGATCTCGTGGCGAATCCAGACTTGCCAGTGGTGACCGGGATGGTGCGGATCTTCTTTCCGTCACGAACGACCGTCAGTTGCAATGTCGACGCATCCACGGTCAACACCAGTGACGAACCGGTCGAGAAGTCGAACGACAGGTTCTTCGAACCGAAGATCTTCTTGCTGGATGCCACTCCGTACAGCGGCGCCCGCAACGCGATCTTCGTGTTGGCGGGCCAGAACTTCTCGGGACGGAACGTGACCTGAGTACGATCTTCACTCCAACTCCACGCACCCGCCAACGGCTTGCTGGCGTAGACCTTCAGCTTGCGTTCCACGTTGGCCCGATCCTGAATAGGCGTGGTGAATGTCACCCGCAACGGCATTCCCACCCCGACTTTGGACCCCTTTGAGATCCCTGAAACCTCAGCCTGGAAGGTGTTGGAAGGCTTCAGAGTGCGGAAGCCGTTGTTGACCGTGGTCATCAGCCCGTCGGGATCCACAGCCGAGGCCTCGATGAGGTACTCGGAATCGAACGTCAACGTCTTATTGCTTGAGGTCCAAGTAGTGCCGCTCTCGTCCATCGTCCCGGCGATCTCCCCTTTCGGGCCCCGAACCGACACGTGCGTCAGAGTCCCATTTGCCGCCTGAACCACGATCGGAGTATCCGGATCGGCCCCTGTGCTGCCGATCGCCGGAGTGGCACTAACCACAGCCTGCCCGGTCTTGCCCAGCACCAAAGTGCTGAGAGGAGTGCCGCAGCCACCGAAAATCAATGCACCGGCGACGCCGATCGTGATCAAACTTGCCGATCGGGTTGCCTTTCGTCTTGGATCAATCACAGGTACTACTGTCGCTCAGACCTCACCCGCCACCCGGCAGGGGGGTTGGTGTGTCGCGGTCCGACCGTGAGATCCCTACCGATTTCCGCCGATCCGCGTGCCGTTCAGCGGTATCGTCGACCTCTGTGACGCGCTGCTTCGCCGACGCGCTCTCGGGACAGCCCTGGCATCCAGCCGCCATCCAAGCGGTGCGCAGTGCCACGCAATCGTCTTGGGCCGATCCGGCTGCCAACTACACCGAAGCGGGAATCGCTCGCACTCTGCTGGAGGCCAGCCGAGTGACGGTGGCCAACGCACTGGGAGTCGAACCCGATCAGGTGGTGTTCCGCCGGTCCGGGGCCGACGCCGCGGAGTTGGCCGTCGGGATCACCGTCGCCGAAGCCGCGGCGCGGAACCCCGCCACCGGCCAGGTGACCGCCCTGGCGTCAGCGGTGGAGCGCCGGGTCGTGTTGGAAGCGCTCGAGGGCCACTGCCAACTGCGGCTGGTTCCCGTGGACAGCACCGCCCGAGCGATCACCGATCCGCGGGATCGGCGGGACCATCGGGACTATCGCGTCCCGCAGGCGCCGGAGCGCAATGAAATATCCGCCATTCAAGCCGCCAACATCGAACTCGGCACACTCCAGCCGCTGACCGAACTTCTGGAATCAAATGAGGACCGCCCGGATCGGAGTCCGGCTCTGATTGATGCCACCGGGGCCCTCGGTCTGGTGCCGATACCTCGACTGTGGACGACCCTCGTGGCTGATGCCGCGGGGTGGGCCGGTCCCCGAGAGGCGGCCGTGGTCATCGGTCCGGCCGATCGCCTTCGACCGGTTCCTGATTCGCTCGGTCTACCGAGCATCGTCGCCACGGCAGCGGCGCTGGATGCGGTTTGCCGGGAGGCACCCATGCATGTGCCCCGACTGTGCCGGATGGCCGATCGAGTTCGGGCGGTGGTGCGAAATCTTCCGGGAACCGTCCTCCTTGGTCCGGAGCGAGCTGACCAGCGACTTCCCCACGTCATTGCCTTTCTCGCCCGGGAGTTGGACGTCCTGTGGTTGCAGGCCGAGCTGGATCGAGCCGGCGTGTCGGTCGGCAGCGGCTCAGCCTGTTCCGACCGGTACGGCAGAGCCAGCCACGTGCTCGAAGCAGCTGGCCATCCCACCAAGGGAAGTATTCGAATCTGCCTGCCCTGGGGCATAACGGACGAACAGCTCGAACACCTGTTGATCGAGCTACCCGCTGCGGTCACCCGGCTTCGCCGTCAGATGGGACTGGACCCGAACACGGGCTGAAGCGCGAGTGCACAGCGCAGCCGATCCAGGTAGTCGGGCCTGCCGATCGCCCGGGCCCCGAGTCGTTCGAGATGCGGAGTCAGCCACTGAACGTCGATCAACCGCTGTTTCGGATGATCTCCTGCGCTGACCACTCGCACCAGTTCGGCCACCGCTGCCTTCGAAGCATCGGTCACCCGATGGAACATCGACTCGGCTGCGAACAACCCGTTGATCTCGACACCGAAAAGTCCACCAGCCAGGTTCGATTGTTCAGCAAAAGCCCAGACCTCTATGGAGTGAGCTAGCCCTACCTCGTGCAGACGGTGGTATGCGGCGACCATGCGATCGTCGATCCAGCCATTGGTCCGGTCCGGGTCCGCGCAACCGGCAACTACCTCGTCGAAGACCCGGTCGACGGTGAAGGTGAACCGTCTCATGTTCCGGCGCAACGATCGGCTGACGTGAAACGAGTCAACAGGCAGAATGCCCCTCGGATCCGGCGAGATCCACCCGATCGGAACCTCGGTCCCCGGCGACAGCGGCATCGGGAACAGTCCGCGCGCGTAAGCATCAACGAGGGTTGACGGTTCCAAATCCCCGCCGATCGCCAACAGCTCCCGGCCGCCTGCGGCCTTGGCCGGGTTGGGAAACATCCATCTCGACGGGGGATTTCCCGGTTCGAGCATTCGCCTGCCCCCGCCCTCAGCCGAACATGACCTCCATCTGGGCACCAGCGTGGCTGCCGTAATGGCTCCGGGCCCGGGCCAGAAAACGCTCCGGATCCAATTCATACTCCTGAGTGCCCTTGGTGGTGAGCACCTCGGATGCAATCAGAGACCCGACCTGCGCACAGCGTTCCAGGTCCAACCCTCGGGCCAGGCCCGCGACAAAACCGGCCCGGTAGGAATCCCCCAGCCCAGTCGGATCTACCACTTCCACCCCCGACACTCCGGGCACCTCGATGACCGGTTCGCCAACGCGTTCCACCCTCGATCCCCGAGCTCCGAGCGTCGTCACCCGAGTGCCGACTCGGGCCAGCACCTCTTCGGCACTCCAGCCCGTTTTCTTCTCGGTGAGTGCCGCCTCGTACTCGTTGGTGAACAGGAACGAGGCCCCGTCGATGAGTTCGCGAATCGCCGGCCCGTCCAGGAAAGCCAGCTGTTGCGACGGATCGGCGGCGAAGGCGTAGCCGCGCGACCGACATTCCTCGGTGTGTCGCCGCATCGCCCGGGGGTCGTTGGGCGCGATCACGAAAAGGTCGACCGAACCCACTCGCTTCGTAATGGGCTCCAGTTCGATCTGATTGGCCAGAGACATCGCGCCCGCGTAGAAGGATGCGATCTGATTGGCGGCAGCGTCGGTGGTGCAGATGAACCGGGCGGTGTGAAGTTCTTCCACCACGTGGACGGATTCGGTATCGATCCCATGGCGTTCCAGCCAGGCCCGGTAATCATCGAAGTCCGGACCGACCGCCCCAACCAACACCGGTGCGAGCCCGAACTGGGCAAGCCCGAAGCAGATGTTTCCCGCCACTCCCCCACGGAATATCGCCAGGTTGTCCACCAGGAACGACAGCGAGAGCGAATGCAACTCGCCATCGATCAAGGAGTCCGAAAACTTCCCGGCAAACGTCATCAAGTGATCGGTCGCGATTGAACCGGTAACGGCAATTTTCACCCGCGCCACAGTACCGGGAACCGGAACTCAGTTGAAGGAGTCCCCGCACGCGCACGAACCCTGGGCATTCGGGTTGTCGATAGTGAAACCCTGCTTCTGGATCGTGTCAACGAAATCGATCACCGCACCACCCAGATAAGGCACCGACATCCGGTCAACGACTACCGGCACCCCGCTCACTGCCCGCCGATCATCCCCGTCCAGTTGACGGTCGTCAAAAAACAGCTGATAGCGCAGACCGGAACATCCACCGGGCTGTACAGCCACTCGCAGCGCCAGGTCGTCGCGGTTCTCCGAGGCCAGCAAGCCCCGCACTTTCTCAACGGCCGCATCGGTCAGGACCAGGCCCGCGCCGTGCTGTTCGTCGCCAGCCGTATCGGCCACCTGGGAGTCGGTCAGTGATTCAGAGGCCATCTGTGTCCCTCGATTCCTGTTTGATTGGTTGTGCCCCGGACCTGATCGCAGGCCCATCGGTACTGACCCGTGGGCTTCGGATCAGCCGGTCGCGTCCCACAGTGCATATGAACGCCGGGGGTGAAGAGCCAATTCCCAGGTTACCCGCGCATCTTGCCGACCCAACAGACGACTACCTCGCCGGACTGACTCCCAACCCCGTCGAGGCCCCATGCTCAGGCAAATTCGCCTAACATTGCTCGAATGAGCGTGTCTCCTCCCACCACTTGGACGGAACCCACTCCCTCGCCCCTGTTGCTACTGCTCGGCGAGGGAACCGAAGCCGAAACTGAGCGGGGAGTCGAGTGCCCTGGGGTGCTGCCTCGGGCGTCCGACCCAGGGCTATTGGCCCGCGCGCGGATGGCAAAGGCTGAGCTCGGCGACCGCGTGTTTGTCCTTGGTCACCACTACCAACGTGACGAGGTGATCCAGTTCGCCGATGTCACGGGCGACTCGTTCAAGCTTGCTCGCGAGGCTGCCGCTCGCTCCGAGTCGGAATACATCGTGTTCTGCGGCGTGCACTTCATGGCCGAGAGCGCCGACATCCTGACTGGCGACCATCAGCAGGTGGTGCTGCCGGACTTGGCTGCCGGTTGCTCGATGGCCGACATGGCCACTTTGGCGGAGGTCGAAGCCGCCTGGTCTGCCATCGCCGCGGCTGGATTGGAGCAGTCGACCATTCCGCTGACCTACATGAATTCCTCGGCCGCGATCAAGTCGTTCACCGGTCGGCACGGTGGCTCAATTTGTACGTCGAGTAACGCCCGTCGCAGCCTGGAGTGGGCTTTCGATCAAGCCGACCGGGTGTTGTTCCTTCCGGATCAGCATTTGGGACGCAACACCGCCGTACTGCAAATGGGCCTGTCACCCGCCGATTGCGTGGTGTTCGATCCGCGCAAGCCCGGCGGAGGAGTCAGTCGGGACGCACTTCGACAGGCGAAGCTGATTCTGTGGCGCGGCCACTGCTCGGTTCATGCCCGCTTCACCGTGGATCGGGTCCAGAAAATCCGACGGCAGGTACCCGACGTAACGGTCATCGTCCATCCCGAATGCGCCTACGAAGTCGCGGCAAACGCTGACTTCATCGGGTCGACAGAGAACATCATCAAGGCCGTCAACGCCGCCCCGGCGGGTGCGGCGCTCGCCATCGGAACCGAGTTGAACCTGGTCCGACGGCTCGCGACCCAGCATCCCGACAAGCGAGTCATGTTCCTGGACAGTTCGGTTTGCTTCTGCTCAACCATGAATCGCATCGATCTGCCGCACCTGACCTGGGCGCTTGAGAGCCTTGTGGAGGGCCGGGTGGTGAACAGGATCAGCGTGAACGCGGAGACCGCCAGGTGGTCCACGGTGGCATTGGAGCGGATGCTCGCACTCCCCGGTTCCTGACGTCGACCACCGCGACTCGTAAGCTCGGCGGGTGATCTGGCGCCGCTCCCAAACAGCAATCGACTCTTCATCGGGCGAGAACCGGCCGGAGGGCGAAGACGTTTCGGCCGAATCAACGACCGCCTCCAAGGGTCGTCCGACGCCCAAGCGCCGCGAAGCTGAACTGGCCCGCAAGGAGGCGTTGAAGGGGCCAAGCGATCGCCGGTCAGTTCGGAAGGCGGAGCGCGAGCGGGCCAAACAGCAAAGGGCGCGCTCCCGGCAGGCGATGATGGAAGGCGATCCGAAGGCGCTGCCGGCACGTGATCAGGGCCCGGTGAAACAGTTTGTGCGCAACTACATCGACTCTCGGCGCACTTTGGGTGAGGCGTTCGTACCGGCCGCGATCATCGTGCTGCTCCTTGGAATGACCCCGAACCCCGAGATTCGGGCGACCGTGATGCTGATCTGGATGATCCTGTTGGTGGTCGCCGTGGTGGAGAACCTCGT
>JAUYKX010000086.1 GCA_030699055.1 Candidatus Nanopelagicales bacterium | reverse complement strand
CGCGAGTAGTCCTCCATGGCCCGACGCACAATCCCTCCCTTGGGGTGGAACACGGCCAGGCCCGAGCCGATCTCTTCGGGAAAACTGAACAAGTCCAGTTCCAGCCCCAATCGCCGGTGGTCCCGACGCTCAGCCTCGGCGAGAAACTCCAGATACGCCGCCTGTGCGTCCTTGGTCGACCACGCCGTCCCGTAGACCCGCTGCAACTGCGGGTTCTTCTCGCTGCCCCGCCAGTACGCGGCGGCCGTCCGCATCAGTTTGAAAACCGGAATCAGCCGGGTACTGGGCAGGTGCGGCCCACGACACAGGTCGCTCCAACACCGCTCGCCGGTGCGCGAATCCACGTTGTCGTAGATCGTCAGCTCGGTCCCGCCAATTTCCATTACATCGTCGGTCGGCGAACCGCCCTTCAATCCGATCAACTCGCACTTGTACGGCTCGTCAGCCAACTCCGCCCGAGCCTCTTCCTCCGTGACAACCCGGCGCCGAAAAACCTGCCCCTGTTTGATGATCCGCTGCATCCGCTTGGTGAGCGCGGTCAGGTCATCGGGAGTGAACGGCTGCGGCATGTCGAAGTCATAGTAGAAGCCGTTATTGATCGGCGGTCCGATCCCGAGTCGAGCCTGGGGAAATTCCTGCTGCACAGCTTGGGCCAGCACATGCGCCGCCGAATGGCGCAGCACAGCCAAGCCGTCCTCGGAGTCGATCTCAACGGGCTCGACCACATCGCCCGCCGCCAGCGTCCGGTCCAGATCCCGCAATTCCCCGTTGACCCGGGCCACGACTATGCGTCGATCATCGAAAAGGTCGCCTGCGCATTCGGCATTCAGCTCACGGCTGGTTTCACCATCGATAACGGTGACGCGGGGCATTCAGCACTCCAGAGGCAGGATCGGATCGGCAATTCTTTGTGGTTGACCCTACTGTGGCTGCCGGGCCGAGACCCCGTCGACGCAACCTGCGCCGTCCGTGGCGCTCGGTTGGCGCGGATCGGCACCAGTTGCCAACATGGCCGGGTGGCGAAACATGTCTCGGTGGATCGACTCAGGGCCAGGCTGTCCTCTCTGCCGGCGAATCCCCGGGTGATCGTCTCGGGCAATCTGGCCACACCACAGGCGGCGATCGACCTCATCGACGAGTCCCTCGACACGTACACCCTGCACATCCTCAATGCCCTGCGAACGCTGCCTGATCGCGATGGCGTCACGTTGGAGACAGCCTTCGTCGGATCGGGGATGCGTGGCTCGCCTCGCCTTCGATACCTGCCCTGCCGCCTGTCGCTGGTGCCGTCGCTACTGCACCGAAAGACTCGCCCGGATGTGGTGATCATCCATACGTCGATGCCCCAGGACGGATCGGTCAGCCTTGGAATCGAGGTGAATATCCTGCCCGCCGCTGTCGAATCCGCCCTGGAATCCGGTGGTCTGGTGGTGGCGCTGGCCAACCCGCAGATGCCATTCACGTTCGGTGATGCAGTGATTCACCTCGACGACGTTGACTACCTGGTCGAAATCGACGAACCGGTTCCGTCTGTGACGAATAGTTCGAACGATATCTCGGACCAGATCGGATCGTTGATCAGCGGCCAGGTCCGGGACGGGGCCACCATCCAACTCGGAGTCGGCAGCCTGCCGGACGCCGCAGCACAGGCGATGACCGATCGTCGTTATCTGAAGGTCTGGACCGAGGCTCTGGGTGACGGGATCCTCCACTTGGAGCGCGCTGGTGCCCTCGACCAAGATTCGCCCATCCAGACGAGTCTGATCATCGGCTCGGCGGAGGTCCTCGATTGGATTGACCGAAACCGGCGCGTGTCGATGTTGCGCACGGAACGGTGTAACTCCCCCGCCCTGATCAGTCGACATTGGGCGATGACCAGTATCAACACCGCCCTGCAGATCGATCTCCATGGACAGACAAACGCCAGTTGGGTCCGGCAGCGGATCTACTCGGGTTTCGGCGGGTCAACCGACTTCATCGTCGGGGCCATGCACGCCCCGGCGGGACAATCGTTCATCGCCCTGCCTTCCTGGCACCCGCGAGCGAAGTGCTCGACGATTGTGGGCCAGCTCGACGGTCCAGCGACCAGCTTTCAGCAGACGGCAGCGGTAACGGACCAGGGCATCGCCTGGCTGTTCGGCGAATCCGAACGACAACAGGCCCGCAACCTGATCGAACATGCGGCGCATCCGGATGCCCGTCCAGGCCTCCGCGAGGCGGCAGCCCGCATGGGCCTCGGCTGAAAACCGACGGCTGTCTTACTGATCGGTGGGCGATACTGGGTTCGAACCAGTGACCTCTTCGGTGTGAACGAAGCGCGCTACCACTGCGCCAATCGCCCGGAAGGCCCCAGATTAGTCCCCGCCCCTCGGCTTCCACTACTGGGGCGGGCTCGTCCTCTTAACGGACAGCAATCGGGATCATCACCCGAACGGCGCAACGAACTCGGGTTTGACCACCAATTTCGGCGCGGTTGAGACCTGTGTCACCCGTTGGGCGGGTTTCTGTGGGATCCAAACCGGGCAGAACCACGTCGTATTCGCCAAGGAGGCTCAAAATGGACACCGGACCTTTACCCACGATTGTCAGCACGAAGCTGGATTTCCAGTTGCTGCTGCCTGGGTCTCGCGATGTAGCGGTCCCCGCAGTCCTGGACTACTCGGCCGATGAGCCCTATTCCATCCGGGCCACATTCCACACCGGCGAAGCCGACGTTTCCTGGGTGTTCGCCCGGGAGTTGCTCGTTGAAGGGATGGGCGGGCCTGCTGGTTGTGGCGACATTTCGGTTTGGCCTGGCCGCCACCAGGGCCAAGACGTTGTGTTTCTGTCCCTGTCTTCCGACA
>JAUYKX010000084.1 GCA_030699055.1 Candidatus Nanopelagicales bacterium | reverse complement strand
ATCTCGCCGCCGAAGTTGGATCTTGAATCCGGTGACAGCCTGACCAGGCGGTGGTCCCCAACGGATGACCAGTTTCCTCCGAGCGACCTTGCCTCGCGCCGAGGTTGGCGGGCTGGAAAGCTTGACTGCGGATGTTCCGTTGCCCGCGTTGGTCGAGGTGTTCAGCGGCGCGTGCATGAATCCGCGGACGACGCCGCCGTTGTAGGCCCCGCTGGCCACCCCAGACACCCAGGTGTATGTCTTGCGGCCGGACCAAGCCGCGTTCTGTTCGATGGCGTGGATGTTCGCGCCGTCTACCTGGTCGACCACCGTGACGTGACCGTAGGTGCCGAACGCCTCCACCACCAGGTCACCGGGGACCGGCATGTAGCCCGATCCATTCGGATGGAACTCAAGATTTGGACTGCCTTCGGGGATGTAGCGAGCACCGCCGTTGACTCCTGCGTAGACAATTCCCCAGCCCTTCACGTGGTAGAGCCGAGCGGCGAGTTCGACGCATTGCCAGCCGTAGCCGTTCTGTAACGCCCGGTTGGCCACGGAGAGCACTCCGCAGGATCTGCCGCCCTGGGTCGCGCCGTTTGAGTGGACGTCGACTCCTCCACCGCTGAGCCATGCGCCGCCCGACAACACCACCGCCCCGCACGGTTGGGAGGTTGCGGTTCGCGGAACCAGTAACTCGCCGTGGGCCTCCGCTGGGGACGGCTCGGCCACTGCCGGACCGACCATCGAGACCGAGGCGAAGACGGCCGCCGCTGTCCAAACGCTTCGCCGGCGAAGAGTCTGCCGAACGGCCATGGCCCTGCCCTCAGTTCCTCCCCCGATTCCTCCCTTGCTCGCGGGATCAAGCTTCGTCGACTCGGAGTAGTCGGGCGCAGCCAACTACGCCGTCTGGGCGACCTACGCTGGGCCAATGCCCGGATTGTCAGTGCTCACCGTCTGCAGCATGAATATCTGCCGATCACCGGCGGCCGAGGTGTTGCTCAGTCGGTCATTGAGCTGTGCGATTCCGGCGGCATCGGTGTCGGTGAGCAGCGCCGGTTGTGTGGAAGCAGCCGGGCAGGGCGCACCCCGATGCGACTTGGCCCAGGCGTTCATCGGGGTGATTGAACCGGAGGGCCGTTCGCGTCCGATCTCGCGGCAACTGGTCGGGGACGCGGATCTGATATTGGCCGCCGACTGCGGTCATGTGGCGCGGGTTGTCGCGTTACGACCCGAGTCCCGCGAGCGGACCTTCACGCTGTTGGAGGCTGCCCGCCTGGCCTCGTGGGTGGTCGGTGACGAGGGAGTGATGGAGCTGGCCCGGCAAAAGGCCGACGGCCAGGAGCTTGATTGCGCGCCCGATGATCTGCGATATCTGGTTGAACCGTTGCCGAACGCAGAAGTGCCCGCCGAAAGGTTGAGGTGGTTGCTCGCCGAGATGAACGCGGCTCGGGGTATCGCACCCCGACGAGATCACCAGTTCAACCACCTGCTCGTGGAATCACTCGAACCGGAAGACCTTCCCGATCCCCACATCCTCGGAATGGGTCTTCATGAGCCCGTGATGGCCGCCATGCGGCGAGCGGTCGACGAGTTCACCGCTGCTGTGAGCCTGGTGACTGATCCGATCGCCAAGGATGCGGCTGTTTCGGGAGCTGGGGATGACGACTGAAGCCGACACCGCGACCGCCACCGGTCTGCGGTACGCGAGCACCGGCGCGAGTCATTACCCGGTGGTGATGGCGGTTTTCTGTGGTCTTCTTCTGATTTCGAACGTCGGGGCTACCAAGTTGATTGAGGCCGGTCCGTTGATTTTCGACGGAGGGGCCTTCCTGTTCCCGTTGGTGTACGTGATTGGTGATGTGCTGAGCGAGGTCTACGGTTTCCGGGCCGCGAAGCGGGCAATTCTTGTGGGTTTCGCTTTGACGATCCTGGCTGCCCTGACCTTCTGGGCCGTTCAGTTCTCACCGCCCGCCGCCGGATACGAACACCAGGCGGCGTTCGAGGCTGTGCTCGGGTTCGTTCCGCGGATCGTGCTGGCGAGCCTGGCCGGGTATCTGGTCGGCCAACTGCTCAATTCCTACGTCCTGGTGCGCATCAAGCAGCGGACCAAGGAGAAGGCCCTTTGGCTGAGGTTGGTGGCTTCGACTCTGGTGGGAGAGTCAGCCGACACGGTTGTGTTCTGCACGGTTGCCTTCTACGGGGTGATCACCGGGGCGGAGTTCGCCAACTATGTGATCACCGGATACCTGTACAAGTGCCTGGTCGAAATCATCCTGTTGCCGGTTACCTATCGGGTAATCGGCTGGGTGAAGCACCACGAACCTTCGTACGGCGCCATCTCGTAGGCGGTTGCACAGCTGCACAGCATTTTCACTTGTTCCGGCGCGCGCGGACAATCTCGGCCAGCTGTCGGATTCCGGCCCGGATCAGATTCTCGACCGCATCCCAGTCCTCCGATCGCGGCGAGTCGGGCCCTTGTCGCCGATCCCGGCGCGTGGAGCCCGCGCGGTGTCCGGTTCCCGGTGGATCGGGCGGAATCTGCAGCGGGTTGCCGCCGAATTTGTCGGTCAGAAAACGCTCGTGGGCCAGCAGTCGATCACCGTCGCGGCGCATCACCGAGTCGTAGACCTGCCAAAGCTGGGCGTACATGACGTCGAGTTGGGAGCAGAGGATCTGGATGGCGGTGCGGCCGTCGGCCTGGGGTAGGCGCTCCGCGAATTCCCGGGGCAGGGCCAGATAGGGGCGGATCGCGCTGGGCAAATAGTCGGTCGCGGTGCGCGAGAGCACGTGCATGTCATGACTGCCGACCCCCAACTCGTCGGCCCGGGACAGCAGGATCTCGACCATTCGGCAGATGTTGTCCACGCGCACGTACACGGATTTGTGGACCTTGCCCCGGATCGACGATCGAACCGAACGCAGCGAGCGGCGAATCTCCTTCGTGTTTGCATCCATGATCAGAACGACTCCCGCGATCCGTGGTACCGGCCCAGGACATCATCGCGCAGGTCTGTGAAGTCGCCGTCGACGATGGCCTGTCGGATTCGGTCCACGAGTCGCACGACGAACCGCTCGTTGTGGATCGTGGCCAACGTCAAGGAGAGCACTTCCTTGGCCCGGAACAAGTGGTGCAGATAGGCGCGGGTGTGGTTGGCGCAGGTGTAGCAGTCGCAGTCCGGGTCGACCGGGCCGAAGTCACGCCGAAACCGGGCGTTGGTGATGTTGAAACGGCCCGAGGAGGTCATCAGGGCCGCATTGCGGGCCACCCTGGACGGGGTGACGCAGTCGAAGGTGTCCGCGCCGGCAGCCACGGCGGTGAACAGATCGACGGGTTCGCCGATCCCCAGCAGATGCCGAGGTTTGTCTTCGGGCAACTCCCGGCAAACCCAACCGACAATCTCACCCAGCCTGCTTTTCTCCAGCGCCCCGCCGATGCCGAAGCCGTCGAACGGCTCGGACCCCAGGTCGCGCGCCGCCCGTCGACGCAAGTCCTCGTACTGAGCCCCCTGGATCACGGCGAACAGGGCTTGGGGTTGGCTTCGGTTGGCCGAAAGCCGCTGGTGCTCGGTCAGGCACCGCCGGGCCCAGGTGGCGGTTCGGGTTAGCGAATTCTCCTGATACTTGCGTGAGTTCAGCAATGTCGTGCATTCGTCAAAGGCGAAGATGATGTCGGCCCCCAGCTGCTGCTGCACTTGGATTGACGTCTCGGGGGTGAACCGGTGCATCGACCCGTCAAGATGCGACTTGAAGGTGACCCCGTCATCATCCACATGCGCCAACCGGGTTCGGCCTGGCGCGATGACGTGGTCGGCGTCGGTCCCGGCCGTATCCATGGCGAGTACCTTCTTGAATCCGACCCCCAGGGACAGCACCTGAAAACCACCGCTGTCGGTGAAAGTGGGCCCGGCCCAGTTCATGAACGATCCCACTCCGCCGGCTTCCGCCACAATGTCCGGTCCTGGCTGCAGGTACAGGTGGTAGGCGTTGGCCAGCAGAGCCTGGGCCCCGAGGGCGCTCATCGCCTCGGGCAGCACCGACTTGACGGTGGCCTTGGTTCCGACCGGGATGAACGCGGGGGTCTCGATGGGGCCGCGCGGCGTGTGGATGACCCCGGCTCGGCCGAGTGAATCGGGGGCTCGGGGGCCTCGATCAGCCAGTTGGGCCGTCACGGTGAATCCGCGGGTCGGTCCGGCGTCGCTCATGTGGCCTTGCCCGGTCGGCGCAGTCGGCTGCGAAGGGAGCTCATTCTCGAATTTTGACCGGAGTACCGGGCGAGTACGGGGCCGATCACGGCCAAGAGCAGCACGTAGGCCGATGCCAGCGGACTGATCGGTAGCTCGGGCATCGAAACCACAGCCAATCCGGCGATCACGATCGAGAATTCCCCGCGGGCGATCAAAGCGGTCCCCGCGCGCGTTTGACCCGCCCGGCTGGCCCCCTCGACGCGAGCCGCGTACCGCCCGACCAGGTACTTCGACCCGATGCCGAACAGCGCCAGAATCAGCGCTGCGGGCAAGATCGGCCACAAGGTAGCCGGGTCGATGGCCAGGGTGAACCCGACAAAGAACATCGCCGCGAACAGGTCCCGCAGCGGGGCGATCAGTTCAGCGATCTTGGTCGCTGTCGAACCGTTGAGCGACAGACCCACGAGAAACGCCCCGACTGCGGACGAGACATGGATCAATTCAGCGAGAGAGGCCACCAGTACCGCCACCCCGACCGTCCTGATCACCACCTGCTCGCGTCCCGCTCTCCCCAGAATCCGAGTCAGTCGGTTACCCACGGTTCGGGAAGCCAGCAGGGCCAGGGCAACGGCCAGCAAAGCCACGGCGGCGCCGATCAGCGCCAGCCACCATTCGCCGCCGACGAGCAGGACGGCGGTCACCGGCAGGTAGACCGCCATCGCGATGTCCTCGATCACCAACACCGAGAGGATCGCCGGCGTTTCCCGGTTACCCAGCCGACCCAGGTCGGTCAGCATCCGGGCGATGATGCCGGATGAGCTGATCCAGGTGATTCCAGCCAATACCAGGGCGCCCTGCCAGCCCATTCCGAGAATGAATCCCGCCGCCGCGCCGGGCGTCGCCGAGAGCACGGCATCGACGATTCCGGAGGACCTGTGCCGCTTGAGGCTCGACATGAATTCGTCGGGGGAGAACTCCATCCCCAACCCGAGCAGCAACAGGATCACACCCAGCTCGGAGCCGACCTCGATGAACTCCGCGGCATCGTCGATGGGCAGGAACCCACCGACCCCGAGCACCAGCCCCACCAGCAGGTACAGCGGAATCGCGGGAATCCCCACGCGACGGGCGATCCCCCCGGCGAACCCGAGCAGGACCAGGATGATCCCGAGCTCAAGGAGCGCCAGGTCGATGTCCATGTCAGCGACTGTGGTTCAGCCCGCGATCCGCTTTTGCAGGGCATTGATGCCGTCTTCCGATCCCATCACCACCAAGGTGGCGTGGACCGGCAGCAGGGTGTCGGGATCGGGCGAGACGAGCACCTTTCCCTCGGTGAAAACCGCGACAATCGAAACTCCGGTCAGTGTCCGGGCTCGGGTGTCGGCAACGGTCCGCCCGGCGAACGGCGATTCGGCGGTGATCTCGATCTGGGCGGCCATCAGGCCCGGGACCTCCCGGGACAGGTCGGCGAACCGTTCGGCCAGCCGGGGTGCGCCCAACAGATCGGCCACCGCTTCCGACTCCTCCCGGGTCATTCGGGCCACCGTGAACGAGACGTCGGGATCATCCTCGGAATAGCACAATAGGGTGACCTCGCCGTGACGGGCCACCACCAACCCGATGTGATCGCCGTTGGTTGTGGTCAGCTCGTAGCGCAGGCCAACGCCGGGGAGCAGGGTTTCACTTATGTCCATCCGCCCATCATGGTGGACGGGGGCCGGCGACGCGAGGACTACGATCACCGCGACTCGGTTACGGCCCTTACCGTTGGTGGGAAGACGTGATGGGTCAACGGCGTTGAGCGGATCGAAGGCAGATGACCAGAGGAGCGGATGATGACTACTACCGAGGTGTACCAGGTGTCCGGAATGACCTGCGGCCATTGCGTCCGGGCGGTGACTGACGAGATTTCGTCTCTGGCGGGCGTCAGCGAGGTGGCGGTTGATCTCGTGCCGAAAGGTGTTTCCGCAGTGACGGTGACGAGTGACCAGCCGTTGGATGCGAAACAGATTGCCGAGGCGGTCGACGAGGCCGGTTACGAGTTCGTGCCAGTTGCCAAGGGCGCATCCGAATCACCGGCTGCTGGCTAGGGCGCCACGATGGCCGCCGTCGAACTCGCCATCAATGGGATGACCTGCGCCTCCTGCGCGGCCCGTATCGAGAAGAAGCTCAATCGGGTACCGGGCGTGGAGGCGAGTGTGAACTTCGCGACTGAGAGCGCTCGGGTGTCCTACCCCGACGATCTGGACCCGAACGAACTGGTCTCGGTGGTGGAGGCGACGGGTTACCGGGCAACGCTGCCCGCGGCAGCGGGTCCGCATTCGGAAACGGCAGACGCCCTGCAACCGGGCCGGCAAGACGGGCACTCCTCAAGTGGACATGAACACGACCACGGAGACGACGATGTTGACGGATTGCGCAGGCGAATGGTCATTTCGCTTGCCCTGACCGTCCCGGTGGTCATATTGGCGATGGTGCCGCCGCTGCAGTTCGACAACTGGCAGTGGCTCTCCCTCACTCTGGCTTCGCCCGTGGTCGTGTGGGGAGCCTGGCCGTTCCACCGGGCGGCGCTCCTGAACGCTCGGCACGGGGCGGCAACGATGGACACCCTGATTTCGGTCGGGGTCAGTGCCGCCTACGTGTGGTCCCTTTGGGCCCTGTTCTTCGGTCATGCCGGGATGCCGGGAATGAAGATGGAATTCTCACTCCTGCCCGCAGCGGGGGCCGGCGAGGAGATCTATCTTGAGGTTGCCGCCGGGGTGACCGTGCTCATTCTCGTCGGCCGCTACTTGGAGGCGCGGGCGAAGACGCGCTCCGGCGCCGCACTGAAAGCCTTGCTGTCACTCGGCGCCAAAGACGTCGCCGTGCTGCGCGGCGGACCCGACGGGCGCGTCGAGCAGCGCATCCCGATCACCGAATTGGCGGTGGGTGATCTGTTCGTCACCCGCCCGGGGGAGAAGATCGCCACTGACGGGACGGTGGTGGAAGGAATCTCGGCCATCGATGCATCGATGCTCACGGGCGAGCCGGTTCCGGTCGACGTGGGCCCGGGTGATGCCGTGGTCGGGGCGACGGTTAACACCTCCGGCCGCTTGGTGGTGCGAGCCAGCCGAGTAGGTGCCGACACCCAGCTTGCCCAGATGGCCCGACTGGTGTCCGAGGCCCAGCACGGAAAGGCCCCCGTCCAACGCCTGGCGGACCGGGTGTCGGCGGTGTTCGTGCCGATCGTGATTGTGATTTCCCTGGTGACGCTGGCCGCCTGGCTGATCACCGGGCATTCCGCGCAGACCGCCTTCACCGCGGCAGTTGCGGTCCTGATCATCGCGTGCCCTTGCGCGTTGGGTCTGGCAACGCCCACTGCCCTGATGGTCGGCACGGGGCGTGGTGCTCAGCTCGGCATCTTGATCAAAGGCCCGCAGGTGCTCGAGTCGACTCGGCGTGTGGACACGATCGTGCTCGACAAGACCGGCACGGTGACCGCCGGTCGCATGACGCTGGTCGGGGTCCATCCGACGGTGGGCACCGACGGTGACCAGCTACTGCGCCTGGCCGGCGGGTTGGAGGATGCCTCCGAGCATCCGATCGCCGCCGCGATCGCCGCCGGTGCTCGGGGAAAGGTCGGCCAACTCCCGGCGACCGAGGACTTTCGCAACCACGAAGGCCGGGGCGTGTCAGCCGCAGTGGCCGGCCATCAGGTCGCCGCGGGTCGGCTGGACTGGTTGGCCGAACGAATGGGATCCAAGATGCCCGACGACGTCCGGGCGGCGGCGGAAGCCGCCGCCGGCCGCGGTCAGACAGCGGTGTTCGTCGGCTGGGACGGACGGATCACGGGCGCCCTGGTTGTCTCGGACACAGTCAAACCGACATCCGAACAGGCGGTCCGGGAGCTACGCGAGCTGGGTCTGACGCCGGTCTTGTTGACCGGAGACAACGAGGCGGCCGCCCGGGCCGTGGCCGGCCAGGTCGGCATCGACCGGGTGGTTGCTGAGGTGCTGCCCGCCCAGAAGGTGGAGGTCGTCAAGGGTCTGCAGGACGAAGGTCGGGTCGTGGCGATGGTTGGCGACGGGGTGAACGACGCGCCCGCGCTGGCCCGGGCCGACCTGGGTCTGGCCATGGGGACGGGAACGGATGTGGCCATCGAGGCCGCCGACCTGACCCTGGTGCGGGGAGATCTGCGAGCGGCGGCCGACGCGATCGCCTTGTCCCGGGCCACCCTGCGCACGATCAAGGGCAACTTGTTCTGGGCCTTCGCCTACAACGTGGCGGCCTTGCCGCTGGCGGCGCTGGGCCTGCTCAACCCGTTGATCGCGGGGGCGGCAATGGCGTTCAGCTCGGTCTTCGTTGTCACCAACAGCCTGCGACTGAGGCGATTCCGTCCGCTCGAATAGGAAGATCGGTACCGGACAGATGAGTCGATCTTGAAGCGGCCCGGTGTTACCCTTTCGCGGTGATTGGCCAGTCCTCATGAAGCGCAGCGAACCCCTGTTCACCGAAGATCAGAGCCCCAGCGAGATCAGAGCGGCCATAGTGGCCGCCGGGCCGGTCTGTTTCGAGGACCTGCATCCCTCCGACCAGGGCTCGCTGGGTGTCGGCAAGTTGCGTCTCGTCGGCGTCTACGACGACCGCTACGAGGGCACGTTCATGCTGCGGATCCGAATCCCCGGTGGCTGGCTGACGAACGAGCAGGCTTTGGCGATAGCCGATATCGCGCGGGATTTCGCCGTCCGGCCGGAGGGTGTCACCGACCCCGATCGCTTCGTCGAGATCACGACACGGCAGGACATCCAAGTCCACTGGATTCGTTTCGAGCACTTGGCCGAGATCTGGGATCGGCTGGAGGCAGTCGGGATCAGGACGTACCAGGCGTGCGGCAACTCGATGCGAAATGTCACCTCATGTGCGGTCAACGGCGTAGATCCCGATGCGGTGATCGACGTCGCTCCGATCGTCGCCGCGGTCGACAAGCTGACCAGCACCGATGAAGCGGTTTCCGCGTTCCTGCCGCGCAAGTTCAAGGTGGCGATCACGGGCTGCCGGACCGACTGCCTCATCACGAGGATCAATTGCCTGGCGTTCACCCCCGCGCAGCTCGACGGTGATCTTGGATTCCGGGTGCACGTGGGCGGCGGGCTGTCGGACTACCCGCGCCTGGCCAGCGAGCTGGATCTCTTCGTGCGGCCCGACCTGGTCCCGAAGGTGGTTCGGGCGATGCTCGACCTGTTCCGCGAGGAGGGGGACTTCGAGCACTCGAGTGTCAACCGTTTCCGCGCCCTGGTTCACCAACTCGGGACTGATCGTTTGACGCGGGAAATCCTTGGGCGGGTGCCCGAAGTCGAGGCGGGCGGCGTGAGTCTGTCCGACTGGACCCAGGAGAGCCACCTGGGCATCCACCCCGATCTGAGCGGCACCAGTTACGTCGGGCTTTCCGTCCCGGTCGGACGCCTGACCGCCGACGAGCTGACCGAGGTTGCCCGGCTGGCCCGGGTCCATGGAGACGGTGGGGTACGCCTCACCCAGCGTCAGGATCTGATTCTGACCGGGGTCGCGGATGTCGACCGGCTGCGGGCCGAGTCGCTGATCGGGCGCCTGAGCCCTGCCGCCGATCCGTTTGAGCGGGCGGTCATCGCCTGCACCAGCGCCCCTTTCTGCAAGTTCTCGATCCTGCCCATGAAGAAGTACGGGGTGGAACTGATCGAATACCTGCGGGAGCGGGTTCCCGCGAGCGGATGGGATCGGCTTGAGGGCCTGCGAATTCACATGTCCGGCTGCAAGGCGTCATGTGCCCAGGTGCCGTACGGGCACGTTGGCCTGCGCGGGGCCATGGGCAAGGACGAGCAGTCGACCTTCGATGCGATGGATGTGGCCATAGGGGGAGACGCGGCTGCGGGCGAACTCGGGGTCTGGGTGCGGAATGAATTCCCGACCTCCGACGCTTTCGGGACTATCGGCTCTCTACTCACCGCAGTGGCGAGCGGAGAGTTGACCCTGGATGAGCTGGGGCCAACCGAATTTGACCGCCACGCGGCTCTAACCGGGGCCGCTGCCGGGAGGGAAGAATGAGTCCAATTACGACGGGGTTGCAGATCACCGATCCTTCGGCGGACATCCGCGACGAGATTGCGGCGGCCAGTGGTGTTCCGGAGATGCCGAACAAGATCTGGTTTCAGAAGACGGCCGCCGGCGTGATCGACGCTGATCGGTGCGTCGGCTGCGGAAGCTGCATCGCTGCCTGCCCATCGCAATCGATCGGCATCGGCGAAGACGGTCGCCCGACCCTGATCCGGATGTGCACCGGTTGCTCTGCCTGCTGGGACTACTGCCCGATGGCGGGTTTGCGCACCGAGCGCCTGGCGCTGGATGTCTCCCAGGAGCGAGCCGAACTTGCCGGCGAACCCAATGCGACCGAAGCCGGGACGGGCTCGTTGCCGCTGCTCGGCCGGGTGGTGGACAGCTTCTCCGCCCAGGCCGTGGATCGCGCCGCGGGTGCGCAGGATGGCGGGGTCGTCACCGCTCTGCTGGCGGAGCTTCTGCGGGCCGGGTACATCGACGGTGTGATCATGAATCAACGGCTCGACGCCCTTCACGGCCGTCCGGTGCTGGCCACCACGCCTGAGGAGGTCGCGGCCTGCGCGGGGAGTGTGTACCACCAGGCGAATCTGCTCGCATCGTTGAACGATCGCCTGCCCAAGGGGGTTGAGCGGATTGCCCTGGTCGGCACCCCGTGCCAGATCAGCGGGGTCAGTGCTCTGCAACGGTTCCCGTGGCACTACCGGGAAACGGCCGCCGGGGCAGTGGTCTTGAAGATCGCGTTGTTCTGCACGCGTTCATTTGATCCTGAGTTGCTGGGACCGGCGATCGCGGCCGAAGGTGTCGAGCTGGATCAGGTCTCGAAGGTTGACGTTCGTGCGGGCGAGATGATCGCCCAGGACGATGACGGCGGAGAGTTGATGCGCGTGCCGGTGCGCGAGATGCGCGACGCCGCCCTCAAAGGCTGCCTGGAGTGCACCGACTACACGGGTCTGGTCGCCGATCTTTCGGTGGGGAGCGTGGGTAGCGAACCCGGCTGGACCACTGTGCTGGTTCGCAGTGACGAGGGTCGGGAAGCGTTGGAGAAGGGTTCCGCTGCGCTACAGGTGCTACCCGGACCAGACATGGCGCTGGTGGAGAAGTCGGCAGCGGCCGATCTGCGTCGGGCGGGCAAGGTGCTCGCCCGGGGCTATGACGCCGATGGCGGCCTGTGGGTCAGCTACACCAGCCACCTGCGCGATTACGCGGATACGGACCGATCGGCTGCTTCGCCGCCGCCGTTCCGCAGCCAGCACTACGAGGTCAACTGCTGAGGCTGAGCGGACTGCGGTTGCGACCCGGCACAAACAGGTAGGGACCCGTTCAGCAACCCTGGTAGCAGCGGGGTGGGTTGCCGCGCCATTGGTTGAAGAACGGCGGCAGCTCACCGTACTGGCCGGTCTTCCAACGGAGGCCTGACCATTCGAGATGCAGGTGGGCTCCGTAGGTCGACTTGCAGCCGTTGGGCTCGCCGGAGGTGCCGGAGCAACCGACGGTACCGATCTGGGTACCCGCAGTGACGGGACCCGCCTGGGCAGTGACCGCCGCCAGGTGCGCGTAGATCGATTCGGTGCCGTCGCGGTGCGTGATCGTGACGAAGTTGCCGTAGCTGTGGGCCGCGTATGGCGGCGTCTGCAGTGT
>JAUYKX010000081.1 GCA_030699055.1 Candidatus Nanopelagicales bacterium | reverse complement strand
CGAGCGGGGAGGCCGGGCCGCCGGTGCCGGGTTCTACGACTACGAGGGCGGAAAGCGCCTGGGTTTGTGGGTCGAGTTGCCCGCGAACTTCGGCGGTGATCGGACGATCCCGTTCGTCGACATGCGGGAGCGGATGCTGTTCATCGAGGCCATCGAGAGTGTCAAGTGCCTCGACGAGGGTGTGCTTCGTTCGGTGCCCGACGCGAATATCGGATCGATCTTCGGAATCGGGTTCCCTCCCTGGACCGGCGGTGTGCTGCAGTACATCAACGGATACGAAGGTGGCCCGCAGGGCTTCGTCGATCGGGCGCGCGAATTGGCGGAGCAGTACGGCGATCGGTTCACGCCGCCGGAGTCCCTGGTGAAACTGGCCGAGTCGGGCGGAACGTACAGGTAACCGCAGTCGATCGCCGACGGGTGGTCAATCAGCCACCCGTCGGCGGACCCGGTTAATCCAAGCTGTGGCGATCAGGCCTTGTCCGACGAGGTAGGTCGCCATGATCAGGGGTGGTGAGCCGGGGAAGGTGCCGAAGGCGATGGTCACTCCGATCATCAGATCGGAAATCATGAACAGCGTGCCTCCGATGCCCGCTCTGGTCCCGATGGCAACCGAAGTCATAGCCATCGTCACCAGGGCAGCGCTGTAGATAGCTATCGGAATGATCAGGGGGCCGAGGCTCGTCAACAGGGCGGCATTGGCGACCACCCAGAATGCCGGGAAGGCGAACAGCACCCAGCGGCGCCGGGCGAAGCCGTCTCGGGCGCCGAGCCGGAAAAACCCGACGATGTAGCCGATCTGCATCACCAGAAAGGCGCCCATTCCGGCCAGGAAGATCGCTGGTGTCGTGAACATCAACGCCAAGTCACCGAGCCAGGCGAAGAATTGGGCCGCGACCAGCAGTTTCATGGCCGGTTGACTGATACCGGCGGCGGCGATCGAGAAGGCCGCCAGCAGGGGCAGCAGCAGGGGCTTGGTCGTGGTTGCCATCAATTCGTTGCCGAGGGCGTTCGCGATGACATTGAGCACGCCGACTGCGGCAAAGACCCCCAGTAGTGCCTTGGCCAGACCTTGGCGGGATTGGTTCATCGCCGAGGCGGCGTTCACGGCGACGTTCGCATCGGA
Source organism: Candidatus Nanopelagicales bacterium (assembly GCA_030699055.1). GTDB lineage: Bacteria > Actinomycetota > Actinomycetes > S36-B12 > UBA10799 > JAUYKX01. Next base: position 1,727 of record JAUYKX010000081.1, on the reverse strand, counting down.
GGTTGGGTCTCCGGTGTCCATCTACCCTCCATCCGGGTCGGGCTTCCGCCGGGCTGTCGAGTTGTGGACTTGGCAAGTGAACATAGCGTTCAGATCAGGTCAAGGTGTCAGGTACATCGCCTGAATGGCCTTGTTCGCACGCCCCGGCCGGGGTAGACCTGGTCGGACTCGCTCGATCCAGCTACGGAAGGAGGTCCAAATGAATCGCCACAGGCGACGAGCACTAACCGCCACGGCGGCAGCCTCGCTCGTCCTGGGTGTCTCCCCGGGTTTGGTGACGGCGACGCCGTCGGTCGACAAGGTCAAGAATCTTTCATCGCAGTCCCAGCGGGAGCGGGTGTTACCCGTAAGGTCAATTCCTCGTTCTTGTCGCAACGCTGGTGCTACGCAGGCCTGCTCGGCGTTCCGTGACGCGGTGAGTCTGGCCGAAACCGAGCGTCGTTGGGTGCTCGCCCAGGCCAATCAGGAGTTTCGGGCCGTGACGCTGCCCGCTCGCGCGGCTTTGACCGCCGCTCTGGCTGAGGCGAAGACCGGATCGGAGCGCGCTGCCGCTCGATCGGCTTTCCGAAGCGCCACACTGGCCGCGCGGGTGGACCGCGATCTCGCGATTCAAACGGCCAAGGAGGCCTACGTAGTGGCTGTGTCGGCGGCTCGGCTAGAACTCTTGACCGCCAGGGGAGCGAGGGCGTCAGTGGTGGCCCGGGCTGAGTATCAGCAGGCGGTGGCTGCGGCCTCGGTCCGGTACCAAGGTGCGGTGCTCGCCGCCAAGAATGTGCATCAAGCCGCCACGGCACCAGCAAAGGCGGTATTGAGCGAGGCGCTGGCAGCGGCCGGCGACTTGCCAACCGATCAACGATCCGTGGCAGTCCGTATCGCTTGGGATGCGTACCGGGCCGCGACTTCCGACGCGTCGGCTGCGTTTCGGGAGTCGTTGCAGTCGGCGCGGGGTGATTTCAACTCTGCGGTGAAGGCCGCGCGGGAGGCATTTCGGGCGGCGGCCCGGGCATTACAGCCAGCGGAACATGACGTTCTTCTCGAAGGCCGCCTTCGCTAGGTGCCAATGGCGAGCCGGCCGCTTTATCGTGACAGCGGGGGCGGGTTCGGCGAAAAAGTCACCGGAGCCGTATCCGGCCCGTCCGTGTCCCACTTCGATAAAACATCCGCCACGTCCGTCGAATTTCGCTCCGGAGGCGGGTCGGCCGCCAGCCTGGTCGGCAATGGCGTCAGCGACCGCATGGGCCTGCGCGTGCGCGAATACCCCGGCGCGGGGCAGGGGTTTGCCGATTCCGAGGGGGATTTGGGTGTTGTCACCGATTGCCCAGACGCCCGGTGTCGTCGTGGCGAGCGTGTTGCGGTTCGCCGTGGCCCACCCGGCGTCATCGGTCACCCCGGATCCCATCAGTGCCGCCGGTGGCTTGATCGCGGGCATGTAGACGAGCAGGTCGAAAGGCTGAACGTCTCCATCAGTGAACAGGGCCTGGTCCGGTCGCACCTCGGTGAGTTGGTGTTCGGGCCGGTACTCGATGCCGCGCTCGCTGAGCATCTGCTTCACGGCTGCCGACACAGTTGGTCCCGCAGTGCCCATGGGACCGGGTTCGGCGGCATGAACCGCGATGCTCACTTGACCCCGGCGCCCTGTGCGGTGCATCAGCGCGTCGGTCAGCAGCGCGGCCTCGTACGGTGCCGCCGGGCACTTGTAGAGCGGCGCCGCCGTGACGATCAGAATC
>JAUYKX010000090.1 GCA_030699055.1 Candidatus Nanopelagicales bacterium | reverse complement strand
GCCGACGATCAATCGCCTTCAGCCCCGCAACCGGGCGACCACCAGGCTGATCGCCGCCCTGACCGTCGTCGGGCCCGGCCTGCTGGTGATGCTGGCCGACACTGACGTTGGAAGTTTGATCACGGCCGCCCAGAGCGGAGCTCAGTGGGGCTACTCGCTGCTGACCGTGCAGATCGTGCTTATCCCGATTGTTTTCGTGGTGCAGGAGTTGACGATCCGCCTGGGAATCTTCACCGGCCGCGGTCACGGTGAACTGATCAGGGACCATTTCGGCCGAGGTTGGGCCTGGCTGTCGGTCACCACCCTGGTCGTTGCCTGCGCTGGCGCCATCGTGAGTGAGATGAGCGGCATTGCCGGCGTAGCGGCACTCTGGGGAATTCCCGAATCAGTCGGCACGGTGGCCGTTGCCGTCTTCCTCATCGTGATGGTGATCACAGGTTCCTACCGACGGGTGGAGCGCGTCGCGATCGGAATCGGTCTTTTCGAGCTGGTGTTCCTGATCACCATGGTCATGTCCGATCCTGACCCGGGCCAGATAGCCGCCGGAATGGTTCACCTGCCACTGGGCAATCCTGAGTACCTATTCTTGATCTCCGCGAATATCGGCGCAGTGATCATGCCGTGGATGATCTTTTATCAGCAATCTGCGGTCGTCGACAAGGGCCTGAAGCCATCCGACCTGACGACTTCACGATGGGATACCGCGGTCGGCTCTGTGATCACCCAACTCGTCATGATCGGAATGCTGATAACTTGCGCGGCGACGCTCTGGTCCGACGATGCCAGTCCTGTCGATCTGGAGACCGTCGAGCAGATTTCGACTGCGATCACGCCGCACCTGGGAGAGGCCGGGGGTCGAATCCTTTTCTCCCTCGGCATGGTGGGTGCCGCACTGGTGGCGGCCATCGTGGCCTCGCTCACCGCTGCCTGGGGCCTTGGCGAACTGACCGGTTACCGGCGCTCTTTGGAGAACACACCCCGTGAGGCGCCCTGGTTCTACGTAGTGTTCATTGGGGTCCTCGCCGCGGGGATCCTGCTGGTCTCCTCGGGCGCCAACATCGTGGACCTGAACGTGGCAATCCAGGTGATGAACGCTCTGCTGCTGCCAATCGTCCTCGGGTTCTTGGTGGCTCTGGCTCGAAGCGCACTGCCAGCCAGTCATCGGCTTCGCGGCTGGTATGGAGCGGTGGTCATGGTGGTCGCCGCCGCCGTGTGCATTCTGGCGGTCTACTCGGGCCTCACCGGTGCTTTCGCCCAACTCACCAACTGATGCCCGGGCAGACTGACGCCCAGAATCAATCAATCCCGAGACTGCGCCTCGTCGCCCAACAATCGGCTGATCCGGAATAGATCCTCGGTCCCCGAGAACTCGATCTGTATCCGTCCCCGGTCCCGACCAGCCTGAATGCGCACCCGGGTGTCCAGGCGCTCACCGAGTCGGTGCGCGAGTTCCTCGTACTCGACTGGCAGGTCTGCGGTCTGGGCCGGCTTCCGGGTCCGCCTTTTCGGCGATGTCGACTCGAGCGCCACTGCCTCCTCGACCGACCGGACGCTCATTCCCTCGGCCACGATTCGAGTGGCCAGGGCATCCATCCGGTCCACCTCGGCCAAACCCAACAGGGCCCGGGCGTGACCGGCGGACAGTACGCCGGCGGCCACCCGCCGCTGGACCGGCGGCGGCAGGCGCAACAATCTCAAGGTGTTTGTCACCTGCGACCTGGACCTGCCAAGCCGCTGGGCCAACTCGTCGTGGGTGCCCCCGAAATCCGCCAGAAGTTGATCGTAGGCCGCCGCTTCCTCCAAGGGGTTGAGCTGTACCCGTTGAAGGTTCTCCAGCAGCGCCTCCCGAAGCAGATCCTCATCAGCCGTTCCCCGGATCACCGCCGGGATTCGATCAATTCCGGCCAAGCGCGCAGCCCGCAATCTCCGTTCGCCGGCCACCAGCTCGAATGAATGATCACCCGAACCGACCTGGTCCAGGCCCGACACCCGCCGGACAATCACCGGTTGCAGCATCCCGACCTCGACCAGTGACCGCGCCAGTTCCGCCAAGGCATCAGGGTCGAACTCCTGGCGCGGCTGACGGGGGTTCACCGCCACCTCGGCCGGATCCAGGCTGACCAATTCCAGCCCGACCACCGGTTTCACGCCAGAGCTTGTCGCAGCGCCATCAGCTTCCGGACCACCCGGCTCCAAACCCTCCCGCGCCCCCCGGTGTCCGATTATCGAACGTCCCGAATCCGGTGAACCGAAATCACCAGTTGGTATCAGGGCGGCCAAGCCTCTCAAAGGACGTGCAGCCGACCTTTTCCCCCCGGCGCTCATGCCGATCTCCTCCGCTCGCTGTCGTTGTCACCGGCGGAATCCGAACCCAGGGCTGGGGAATCGACGGCATCCAGCAGATCGATCATCAAGTCGCGATACGCCCTCGCTCCCGGCGAATCGGGCAGCATTTTCAATGCTGTCGCACCCACGCCGGGCGCCACACTCAGGCCGTCGTCCCGCGGGATGGTGGTGCGAGCAACCAGGGAACCGAGATGGGCCCGCAGCTCGTCCGCCGAATGCTGTTGAGCGGCAATCCGCGAATCGATCATCGTGATGCACACGAGACTGATTCGGAGCCGAGCATTGAGTCCCTGGCGAACCAGACCCACGGTGTGGGTCAACTGGCTGAGGCCGTCCAGTGCGTAAAACTCCGGTTGAACAGGCACCACCAGATCAGTCGCGGCCGCCAAGGCGTTCACCGTCAGCAGGCCAAGGCTCGGGGGGCAGTCGATGACCACAAACTCCAAATCCCCCGACTCGCTCAGATAGTCGTCCAGAGAATCCGCCAACCGCCGCTCCCGGCCGTCAACGTCCACCAGCTCGATCTCGGAGGCGGCCAGATCCACCGAGGACGGAACAAAACTGAGCGTGGGAGTTCCGGTTGGGCGGACAATCGAAGACATCGGAACGTCCCCAATAAGACAGTCATAGCCGGTCAACCCTGATCCCCGATTGAATCCCAAGGCCAGCGAGGCGTTCGCCTGAGGATCAAGATCAATCAACAACGTCTGGTGCCCGGCCTCCGCCAGAGCCGCGGCGATGTTGACTGCGGTCGTGGTCTTCCCGACGCCGCCCTTCTGGTTGACCACGGCCACTATTCGCGGCAACCCAGTGCGCGACTTCGCCACTTAGTTGTTCCCTTCTCGTGACACAAGCACCACCCGGGTGGGCTCCGGCAACCACTGGTCGCCGACGACAACCACCCGGCCGACCAGTCCCCGGCTAGCCAGTCGACTCCCGGCCGAGCATAACTCCGTTTGCGCACCCTCCCCTTTGAGGGCAACCAGCCGACCCGAACCCGTCATCAGCGGCGCCGCCCAGTCAATGAGACGGTCCAGAGAGGCAACTGCTCGGGCTGTCACCACGTCCGCCCGAAGTTGCCGGGCCAAGTCCTCCGCCCTCGCCCGGCGCACGGTCACGCGCTCGGTCAGCCCGAGGGCATCGACCAGTTCAATCAGGAACTCACACCGTCGCGACTTGGATTCGACAAGGGTGATGTGCAGATCCGGCCGAACCAGCGCCCACACGACACCCGGCAACCCGGCGCCTGATCCGATATCGATCACGCGGGAACCGTCGGGAACCAGATTCGCCGGATCCAAGGCGACCACGGCGCAATTCAACAGGTGTCTGGACCAGATCCGCGACGTCTCGCGGGGGCCGATCAAGCCACGTTCCAATCCAACAGTGGTCAGAATTGAGGCGTACTCCGCCAGATCCTGGCGAGCGGGCAGCCAGTGAAGATCAGTCGACTCGGGCGCGTCACACTCCGGCATCATGCGCTGGTTTCACGTGAAACCGGCGACTGGAGGCCGCCTTTCACTCGTTACCGGAACCCTCGTCCACCTGATTTTCGGCCCTAGCCTCCGGGAACACAACCACACACCGCTCCGGTTCGTCCCCCTCCGACTCTGATCGCAGACCTGCCGCGGCCACGGCGTCGTGAACCACCTTGCGCTCGAAAGCGGGCATCGATGCCAGCCGCTGCGGCTCCCCGGTCTCACGCGCCCGTTCACACGCCTCGGTTCCCTGGGCGGTCAACGCGGCCCTCCGCTTGCTTCGGTAACCACCGACATCAAGCATCAATCGGGATCGTGATCCAGTCGCCTGAGTCACCGCCAGCCGGGTGAGTTCCTGAAGCGAATCCAACACCTGCCCTCGCGCCCCAACCAGCTGACCGAGATCATTTCCGACGATGGCCACCATCGCCCGATCCCGCTCCACATCCAGCTCGATGTCCCCATCGAGATCAGCAATGTCGAGCAGTACTTCAAGGTAGTCGGCTGCGATATCGCCCTCGCGTTCCAGGGCGGGAACCTGGTCCCTATCTTCCTCGGACATCATCATCCTCGCGTTTCTTTTTGAGTAATGGTTCGCAGGTCGCGGGCAAAGGCCCCGAACCGGCTACCCGGCGCCTCCGGACACTTTCGTTACCTGGCCTTAGGAGATCCCGGCTTTCGCTTCTTCCCTTGGCCAGCCCCTCGTCTCGCCGATGGCTGGCCGGAACCCTTCGCTTTCGCCTTTGGTCGACTCGGCTGAGCCCCAGCTGCGGCAGTCGATCTCTTGCTTCGTGCCTGGCGTTTCGGTTGCTGTCTGTTTTGTAACGTTGATCCCTTTTGTGGTGCTTCGTTCTCAGAACTGGGATCCGTCCCGGTACCGCCTTCGGGCCCCGCTGTTATGCCCTTGTTCGCAGCCGAACCGGACGCCTTTCTGGCTTCACGCTCCTCGCGACGCTTCATCAGCGCGGCATGTGCCGGCGTACCCGGCGAGGGGTTGTTCCGGATCACCCAGAACTGCTGACCCATGGACCAGATATTGGTTGTCGTCCAGTAGATGAGCACACCAATCGGGAAGTTGAATCCTCCCACCGCGAAGAAGACCGGGAACACATACATCATGATCTTCAACTGCTTGGCCATCGGATTATCCGACGTTGTGTTCTTGACGATCAACTGGCGCTGGGTAATAAAGGTTGTGGCCGACATCAAGATGATCAATACGATGGCCAGCGCGCGGGTGCCGACCGGGCTCGGAGTCACATCCGCGTGAAGAAACGTCCCGTAGATCGGGACACCGAAGATCGAAGCGTCGTGCGCTTCTTGCGTCAATTCGGGCGTCAATACCCCGGAAGGTTGCGATTGAGCGATCCCCTGCAGCACCCGGAACAGGGCGAAAAAGATCGGGGCCTGCAAGATAATGGGCAAACACGACGCGAGCGGATTGGTACCAGTTTCCCGGTACAGCTTCATCATCTCCTGCGACTGCCGTTCGCGGTCGCCGGCGAACTTCTTCTTGATCTCCGCCATCTGGGGTTGGATCATCTGCATATTGCGCTGGGCCTTGATTTGCTTCACGAACAACGGGATCAGCAAGATTCGGATCACTACGACGAGTCCGACAATCGACAGAACCCATGACCAGCCACTCTCGGAACCGAATACGGGACTGAGCAGACCGTGGAAGGCAACCAGGATCCACGAGACGGCCGTCTCCAGCCAGGTAAGAATGAACATCAGGCTCCGACCCAGTCGTTGGACTTGCTAGCTTTTCCAGCGCTCACCCGCGTGTTCCCGTCCAGGTCTGTGTCCGCCCTCCATGACCCAGCTGACGGAATTGGGTTCAGCCCACCGAGTTGCCAGGGATGGCAGCGGCAGACTCTGCCGGTTGCCAGGAGTAATCCCTTCAGGGGGCCATGCACCGTGAGCGCCTGAACACAATACGTCGAACACGATGGATAGAACTTGCACCTCGCCCCGAGAAGGGGGGACAAACAGATTTGATAAGCGCGGACGATCATCACCAGGACGAACGAAAACGGCACGCCGACCAAGAACCAGGCACGGCGCCACCCTCGCCGCCCACCACCGCTCCAGTCGGTCACCTACTACTCCCAACGGTCAATCCGCGAGATTGACGGCCTACTACCCGAGGCAACAATTTGTCCAGTTCGCGACCAAGTTCCAATTGAGTGCGACCCACCGCTGTTGATCTCGCTCTAACCACCAAAGTACTGCCGGCGGGCAACAACCCAAGCCGTTCGCGCAGACAACTTCTCAACTGCCTGGTGATTCGATGTCTGACAACTGATCCACCCACGGCCTTTCCGACAGCGAAAGCGACCTGAGGGCACTCACCGACCGAATCGCCCTCGTCCTGAGGGGGCAGAAAATGAATGATCAAGTATTCACCCCGGGTACTGAAACCTGATCGAACCGTCCTCGAGATCATTTTTCGACCACGAAGACGGGCTGCCGCCGGTATCAAAGCCGGTCACGCAATCAAACAGTCAGCTCGGTACGTCCCTTGCGTCGGCGAGCCGAAATGATCGACCTGCCGGCCCTGGTCCGCATCCTGATGCGAAAACCGTGCTTCTTGTGCCTCCGCCGGTTGTTCGGCTGGTAAGTACGCTTCATGTCCGCCATTTCCGTTCTGTCGAATCGGACCAACTACGTCAGCCGTTCGACGCGATGCCAGGCATACAGGCTAGGGCACCCCCGCCGCCCCGACACAATGAGGGCCACCCGGGTCGGCAATCAAACCATCGGGCTCATTAGTCACATGGATGTAATTAGAACGGAATGTGGACAACTGCTTGCAGGCCGGGAAAGACGAGGATTACTGTCGCCACCGCACACCACCGGAAGCGTCCACACTTCGGGCGCTGTGGCTTGCGCCAGAGGCCAGTGGTTTCGGGTGACGGGGATCACTGAATCATCGCCGACCTGACGTGAAGGTGCAGCGGCAACGCGGGTTCGATCTCGGAAGGGATTCCCGCAGTGGTCGAAGGAAGCGTGATGTTGTGGCTGGACAGAGAGGCTGATCCATTGGTGAGTGACACGTTGAACCTGACCGATCTTTGGGACCGGGTACTGGAGGTGATCTCGCGGGACGATTCGATTTCCGCTCAACAGCGGGCATTCGTCGCGCTCACCAAACCTCGCTCGATCAATGACGGCACGATCCACCTCGCTGCCCCCAACGACTTCACCCGCAATGTGGTCGAGTCCCACCTGAAGCCTCATGTGGAAGCCGCACTCCAAGTGGTGTGCGGCGAAGCCATGAGTTTGAGATTGGCAGTTGACCCTCAACTGTGCTCGTATCTTGACGAGGACACCACCGATCACCTGGCTGACTCCACCTACGCTCCCAACAGAACCCGCCCGGGTGATCCGTCACTCGCCGCCTTGTCGGCCACAGCTGACGAACGCGTCCTTGATATTCGCGAGCACTACCGTCCAGGAGGAGGCGCTCCGGCCTCCCGAACGGACAAGGATCATCGACTCAATCCCAAGTACACGTTCGATACTTTTGTCATCGGATCTTCCAACCGGTTTGCCCACGCGGCGGCCGTAGCCGTAGCCGAGCAACCGGCAAAGTCCTACAATCCCTTGTTCATCTATGGCGAAAGTGGATTGGGAAAAACTCACCTTCTTCATGCCATCGGTCACTACACGCGATCGATGTACGCCGGGACCCGGGTTCGCTACGTCAGTTCGGAGGAGTTCACCAACGATCTGATCAACTCGATCAGGGACGACCAGTCTGCCGCCTTCCAACGAAGATTTCGGGAAGTAGACGTTCTGCTGGTCGACGACATCCAGTTTCTGTCGGGCAAGGCTCGGACGATGGAGGAGTTCTTCCACACGTTCAACACGCTGCACAACGCCAACAAGCAGATTGTGATCACTTCCGATCTGCCACCCAAGCAGCTCCAGGACTTCGAGGAGCGGCTGCGCTCCAGATTCGAGTGGGGCCTGATCACCGATATCCAGCCACCGGAGCTTGAGACCAGGATCGCCATCCTGTCCAAGAAAGTGGCTAACGAAAACCTCCTGGTGCCGCAGGACGTACTCGAGTTCATCGCCACCAGGGTCGAAACGAACATCCGCGAACTTGAAGGCGCGCTGATCAGGGTCACCGCTTTTGCCAGCCTGAATCGGTCCTCGGTGAGCATTCAGCTAGCCGAGATGGTGCTCAAGGACCTGGTTGCGGACCAATATGGACCACGGATCAATGCTGCGCTGATCATGCGCGAGTCGGCCGACTACTTCGGGGTATCGGTCAACGACCTGTGCGGGCCTTCTCGCACCCGTTCTCTGGTCCAGGCTCGACAGGTGGCCATGTATCTGTGCCGAGAGCTCACCGACCTGTCCCTGCCGAACATCGGCCGACAGTTCGGCGGCCGCGACCACACAACAGTCATGCATGCCGAGAAGAAGATCTTCAAGTGTTTGGCGGACGATCGAGTTCTCTACAACCAGATCGCCGACCTGACCAGCGTCATCCGGGCCGCTGCCCGTCGATAAATAGCGCGACCATCCCCGAACCTGGCGCATCGGGGGCTACTCACAGTGTTAACACCAACACTTGCGGTTACTTTATGTATTCACATGCTGTGGATAAACCTGTGGAACAGGTGCGAGTCGATCTACTCGAACTGGGTCCGTCCTGTTGATAGTGCACACCAAACCTCCGATTGGTGAACAGGAAGCACCGATCCACCACATTCATCCCCCGCTCCCCCCACATCTGTCACCGAGGTAGTTCACTGCTCACCACCAGCGGATTCGTCTGCTGTCCACATCGTCCACGGGCCCTACTACTACTACGAAACAACAGATAGACAGTGAGTCGTCCACAGCCGCCGCCTGAACGTGGCACGATGCGGGCTGAGACTTGGAGGAGTTACCGTGAAGTTCCGTGTTGAACGTGATCAGCTGGCAGACGGTGTGTCCTGGGCCGCCAGGGCCCTACCGACACGGCCCCCGATTCCCACTCTGGCTGGCCTGAGACTGGAATCGGCCGGTGACGATCTGGTCATCTCCGGGTTCGACATGGAGAGTTCATCGAGTGCCGGTATCGCGGCCGACGTTGAGGAACCCGGGGTCATGCTGGTGTCCGGTCGACTACTGGCCGACATTTCCCGATCGCTGCCCAATCATCCGGTGACCGTGTGTACCGATGGGCAAAGGGCGGAACTCCGATGCGGCAGGTCGACCTTCCTTCTCCCGTTGTTGCCGGTTGAGGACTACCCGACCCTGCCGACCATGCCCGATCCGATCGGAACAGTCGCTGGATCGGTATTCGCCGCGGCCGTGTCATCTGTGGCGGTGGCTGCCGGCCGAGATGACACCCTGCCGATGTTGCAGGGAATTCGTCTGGAGTTCGAAGGAGATCGGTTGGCGATGGCCGCAACCGATCGATATCGCTTGGCGGTGAGGGAACTTAGATGGGATCCGACTTCCACTTCCCATTCCGGAGCCGCCCTGGTGCCGGCTCGAGTCCTGGCCGACACGGCCAAACAGCTTTCGGGTGCCGGTGAGGTGGCAATCGCGCAGGCCACGGGCGCGGGCGATGGATTGATCGGGTTCGAGGGTGATGGTCGACGGACGACCACGCGTCTACTCGACGGGGAGTTTCCGAAGTACCGCCAACTGTTCCCGGATTCGTCGGTGGCCTCGGCTCGGGTGGACGCCGCGGCGTTGTCCGATGCCGTAAAGCGTGTATCGCTGGTTGCCGAACGAAACTCGTCGGTGCGACTACATTTCCGCGCTGATCAGGTTGATCTACATGCCGGATCCGGCGATGACGCCAATGCTGACGAAACCGTCGAATCAACGCTGACCGGTGACGATATCGAGATCTCTTTCAATCCTCAGTACCTGTTGGATGGAATCGGGGCTGTCGGGTCGACGGTGGTGGAGTTCTCCTTCACCGGTTCGACGAAGCCTGCCGTGCTGTCACCTCCGACCAAGCCGGGCCCGGTCGACTACCGATACTTGCTGATGCCGGTCCGGATCTGACCGGGGGACCGCAAGCTCGGGAAAACTAATCATGTGGATCAAGCGCCTGCAGCTGACCGATTTCCGTTCCTACTCCGAGGCTGTTGTCGACTTCGACCCGGGGCCGAACGTGATCCAGGGACGCAACGGCGCGGGCAAGACGAACTTGCTGGAATCGGTTTCCTTCCTTTCGACATTGTCCAGTCATCGGGTGGCCGCTTCCGCGCCGCTGGTCCGGGCCGGCTGTCGCCGGTCACATATCGGGGCCGAGCTGATTGAGGACGGCCGGTCAATCCAGGTTCAGGTGCGTATCACGCCTGGTCAGGCCGTGTCGGTAACCATCGGAGGAGCCTCTGCGCGTCCTCGCGACTTGCCTGGCTTGTTCCGGACCGTGCTGTTCGCTCCGGAGGACTTGGCCATAGTCAAAGGTGATCCCGCGAATCGTAGATCATTCATCGATCACGTATTGATTCAGCGGGCGCCCCGGTATCACTCGGTGATCTCGGACCTGGAACGTGTAGTCCGCCAGAGGACAGCCCTGTTGCGTTCGGCGCTCGGACACCTTCGGAACTCTGATCGTCAATCGGTCGAGCAGACCCTCGGGGTCTGGGACGATCAACTCGTATCCACCGGGGCGGAGTTGTTGCGGGGCCGGTTGAAATTGATCGATGAGATGTCGGAGCCAGTGGCGGAGTCGTATCGGGAACTGGCACCGCATAGTCGGGCTGGAGTCTCCTACCACGCGAAATCACTTGGGGTGGAACCGGACGGATCAGCCAACCTCCCGAGGGACAAGGAGTCACTGGCCGAGCTAATGCGGGAGGTTTTGATCGGTCGGCGCGAGGAAGAATTGGCGCGAGGTCAGACTTTGGTCGGGCCCCATAGGGACGACGTGTTCCTGTCGATCGACGGGATGCCCGCCCGCGGGTACGCCTCGCATGGCGAATCCTGGTCCCTGGCGTTGGCTCTTCGGCTCGGTTCGTTCCGCGTGCTGTGGGAAGTTGACCAAAGCGGTTCCCAGCCGGTTCTGTTACTCGACGATGTTTTCGCCGAATTGGACGCCGAAAGGCGCTCCTTCCTGGCCAGTTTCGCTGCCGGGGTGGACCAGTGCTTGATCACTGTCGCGGTGGCTGAGGACGTTCCCGAACGTCTGGGTGGCAGACGCCTAGACGTGGTGGGAGGATCTGGGGAAATCAGTTCCGGGCAAGTCAAGTCTTCGGACGGAGCACCTTGAGGGCAGCACAGTGATGGAGGACAAGCCGGATCTGGCCGCCGAGACTTTGGCGGCGGTTCGTCTCGCCTCTCGCGGCCAGTCTCATCGGCGTTCCGGCTCGAGGCGCAGGTTCGCGGTGACTGATCCGACCTACACGGGCTCCGGCCCCGATTCACGTGATCCGCAATTGGTCGAAGAAGGTGTGGCCGACCTGGTGAACGAACGTGGATGGCAAGAACGGGTTCGGGTGGCGTCGATAATCGGTCGTTGGCCGGAGATTGCCGGAAGTCAA
>JAUYKX010000077.1 GCA_030699055.1 Candidatus Nanopelagicales bacterium | reverse complement strand
CAGCAAAACCAACGTCGACCCGAGAGCCCGATCACCCCGCCGCCGCCGAATCTCATCCCACGCCGCCTGGCGCGCCGTGCGCCGCCGAGCTCGACCCGCCTCCAAACGCCACCCGAGCGCCGCGCGGGCATGGCGTGCCATCAACGGCTGCATCAGCCAGATCCCGACCAACACCACAACCACTTCCACCAACAACGGGGGTACACTCCCCGGACCACACGCCGACGGCCCGTGCGAAGCCTCCTGCATACCCAGCTCCCACGACACGGCAGCCGCCCCGAGAACGAAACTGACCGCGCCCGCGGCAAACCAACCACCACTTGACAACAAGACCAGCAAGACCAGACACAGGAAGCCGGCGGTCCCACCCCACCAACTGATCTCGAGCCGGGCGCAACCGATCGCCCCCGCGCCCGAGCTGTAAGTCACCAGTCCGGCCACCAGCACCAGGTACAGGCTGGCCCCCGGCGGGAGAGGCTTGCCGAGATCGGCCCACCTCACCCCGACCAGACAAGCCGGGATGATCAGCGCCAACGCGACCAGGTTGCCAGCCACCGGGGCCAAACCCCAGGACGCCAGGGTCTGAGCCACGAATAGCCCGAGAAACCACCAGCAAAGTTGGCGCACCATCCGTCGGCGGGCTCGTTCCAACAACGGAGGTGCGCCAGTCGCGGCCGACTCAATCGACACATCGGATTCCGAGGCTCTCCACTCCAGTCGCACCAGAGTGCCCGAGCCCGGGACCGTCTCGATCGCCAATCCGATTCCCAACCGCTCGCACCTATTGGCGATTCCCTGCGGATTGCCCCGGGTCGCCGGGTCGAAACCGTTGCCCTCGTCCATGATTTCGATCAGCACCCAATCAACCCCACCAGCGATGGTCAGCGTGGCGTGGCAAACCCCGGAGTGCTTCGACACATTGATGAGCGCCTCACCGACAATCGAACAGATCGCCTCCGACACTCGATGCGGTATCGCGATGGCCCGAGCTTCTACCGCCACCGTGAGCTCCAAACCCAGCAGACCGGCCCGACCTCGCGCGAACTTCGTAACCTCTCCGACAAACCCGGTGTGAGGTTGGTCGCCGATCGGCCCCTGGGGTCGCTCCGCCGACAGGAAGCTGCGCATCTCGATCGCGTCAGCCCGGCATCGCTCGATTGTCAACGACCGGTTCCGTTCCCCAGACCCCCGCGCCACGGCGCCGAGCGTATTGATCAAACCATCGTGGGTCACCGCGGCGAATCGGTCGGCTTCGTCGCGCCGAGCCTGCTCGTGCGCTTCGGCCGCCAACGCGTCCTGCGCCTCAATCGCGGCATCGTCACTCGCTCGCCCCACTCGTCGCAACGCCCCAACGACACCCACCGTCGCCATGCCCAACGCGACGCTGGAGACCACCGCGAACAATCCACCCCTCAAGGTCAGACCGCCAAGCCCCAACACCGTGACGCCGGCGATCAGAATGGTTACGGCCAGCGCCATACCCATGCCGACGATCACCGCGACGGCCTTGCGCTCCTGGAGCAAAGGGGCCGAACAGACGGCGTACATCTTCGCCCAGGTCACCATCACCGGACCGGCTCCGGACCAATACTCCGGGGACGTCGACGCCGTCAAGATGAGTAGCCCAATACCCGCCGTCGCGATGAACACCCATCGCGGCGTCACGCGCAATAGCAGGGACAGAAACCAAGCCACACTGGTCGCCGCCAGCACCAACCACCCGGCCAGCGGTACCGCCAAGCCCGCATCGGAAGACGGCAGCGACAGGCCGATGCTCACCAGCCACGCACCGGCCAGCACCGTCGTTACGTCAACGAGCATCCGGTCAACGGCGTCCGAAGCGGTACGTACGCCCTTCTTCCGCGCGAACCACCGACTGCGGGTCACTACTGCCGACACGCCCTCATTCGCCTCACTCGCCGTGACCGCCGTGACCGCCGTGACCGGAACCGGGCAGTATCCCGTCGGAAACCGCAACCTTATACAGGTCGGTCTTGCTCCCGATGTCCCGACCGACCGCACAGTACTTGGCCCGGACCCGGTCGATATACCTCTTGGCTGTATGCGGCGAAATACCCATTCGTCGACCAACACTGGACATCTTGAAACCCGACGCGTACAAGGCCAACGCTTCCCGTTCCCTGTCACTCAACTCCGGTCGATCCGAGCTGGTGTCGGCCGAGAGCACGGCCGCCAACGCCGGGGTCGTCCAATATTCACCGCGCAGTACTGCCGCTATCGCCTCGCCCAGCACCTCCGCCGTGCTGTCACGCTTCGGCACGTATCCGGCCACCCCCTGCGCCATCAACTGCCGAACGATCGGGGGTTTGGCCATGGCACTGACAATCAAGATCCGGGATCCACGAGCCCCAATTTGTGCTACTTCGTCCGGTCGCACCGCAGTTCCGTGCAGGTCCATGTCAAGCAGCACCAGGTCGGCCGGTGGTTGTAACGCCGCAAGTTCGGCCAGACAATCCGTCTCCGACACCACGGAAACACCCGGTACTTCGCGCGCCGCGGAGGCGATGCCATCCCGGACCAGGACGTGATCGTCCACGACGGCTATCCGTTGGTCGACTGCCGACCGGCCTGGCTGTTCTTGGGCTTGGCCCTGGGCTTGGCCACGGTCAGGCGGGCAAGTATCGGCGGGGACCTGGTCAGCGGCCGCCGCATCGGGCTTCATGTCATCCAATAGCGCCTCCCCCTTTGTCACCCGGCCCCATTGCAGATCTGAACCATTTGTTGCCGACACGACCCACGATCTTCCTTCAGCACTGTAGACCAAGATCCGCTCGAATTCTCAACTCCAGGCATCTTCAGGGGCATGGTCAACCCGTTTTCACGAGCATGGTCCGCGAAAGAGGGGTCCGGTCAGGCGATTGAACGCGGGCAGTCGAGCGCCGCTGAGTGCTGGGATCGACTGGGTAGACACCGCGGACTGCTCAGCGCGGGTTCTTCATCTCCCGCCACAGCGCGTTGAGAAGGTAAGCGTCGCCCCAGACGTAGGAGCCCTCGCGAGGGATCGCGGGAACGTCCCAGCTTTGGCCTTGGAGAATCCCGGGGTTCGTCGATTGTCGGGGCGTCCACTTCGAACTCGTGAGCGCGTCAAGTGTCGCGACGGCGGTGCGCCGGTACGCGTCCGCCCGAGCCGGATCGGAAGCGACCCCGGACAATCGCAGCAACCCGGCCGCCGCGATGGAAGCAGCAGAAGAGTCCGGAATCGGATGCTTACCCCTGGCGTCGAAGTCCCAGGCGGGAACACACCCCGCCGGCACGTGGCGAAGCCAGTAGTCGGCCAGTTTCATGGCTGTGGCAAGCAGCTGCGGGTCTCGGGTCAGAGTGAACGCCTGGGCGAAACCGTAGATGGCCCAGGCCTGGCCGCGCGACCAGGTGCTCGACCCCGAGAATCCCTGGCCCGGCGTCGAGCCGATCAGCTTTCCCGTGCGGCGGTTGAAGACCAGCCGATGCGCGGTGGAACCGTCGCCGCGGACGAAGTACCTGGCCAGCGTCCGCATGTGCCGGGTGCCCCGGTCCTGCAACTTTTGGCCGCGTCGTCCCCCGATCGACTGACCCGCGTCGATCAGCAAGGGTGCGTTCATCGCCGAGTCCACGATCAGGCCCCACTTGCCGCCGAACTCGTCGGACTTGATCGCCCCGACGCGCCCGTTCCAGCGACGCGACAGCGACACAGCGGCCTTCCGGTACGCCGCGCGGTACTTCGCCCGCCGGCGCGGACTTGGGTCAAGCTCCGCAGCGAGACCAACGGGTAGCCCGACCATGAAACCCAGGTCGTGGGTTCCACTCCAACCGGCGACTCCGATCAACCCCGCGGTGGATCGCCTGGCCCGCGACAACCACGCACCATCACCGGTCTGTTGATACATCAACCACAGTTCGGCCGGGAAGAACCCGGACGTCCACGCCCGGGCGGAGGTGAGCTGGTAAGTCCGTTGCCCCGCCAGGGCGCAGAACGGGTACCGCTTCGGGCCCGCCCCGTTCGCGGCGCGGGCGAGCTTGCGTTCAGCCAGTGTTTTGACCTCGTCCACCCTGGCCGGCGTCAACTCCCCCTGGGTCGAGGTACAGGCCGCGGCGACCCGGACCAGAACCGGGACACATCCCCCACCGTCTCACGAATCGAAATCGACCGATACCGACGGTCGTAGTCGAACCAGGACCGGCTAGCTCGTCGAGGTGCCGTAGAGGATCATTCGGCGCGAGGACCCCGTGTCCGGGTCCCGGTAGTAGCCGACCCCAATGTCCGTGACCGCAGCATCCATCAGGCTCTCACAGGAGTAAGACCAGCCCAGCATCGTGCCGATCTCCTGTTCGGGAGCGCGATCCGCTCCACAACCCAGTCCGATGTCCGAACGCCAGGAGACGACGCCCTGATAACCGAGTTCCGTAGCCCATGTGCCCGGCTTCACCCCCTCGGGCGTGGAGTATTTCCAGTAGCTGCGCTTGACTTCGTCTTCGGCGAAGCGACGTGCCGCCTCAGCTAGGCGATCGTCGAATCGCAACGGTGCCACCGCCGGATACCACGTCGACCCGCACATTCGACCTTGAGAGCGCGCCTCATTGACCAAACGGGCAAGCTCAGCCTCGTACTGGCGCGGATCCAAAGGTGTATCGAAGTCGTACGAGTCGTCATCCCAGCTCGGCCGCGAACTGGCAGGCTTCACCCAACCGGTGCCACCCAACGACCCACTTCGCAAAGCACGCACCTTGATCGCGCGAGCATTGGCTGGCACCCGAATCTTGGCCCGACCAGCCCTAACCGGCAACTTCTTCTTCACCGTCTTTCGGCCAACCCGCCAACGCACCTGCACCCGCGCCGCATCCGAAGTAACCACCACGAGATTCCGTCCCCGCGCCTTACGGACAGACGCCGAAATCGACGCCGCCACTCGATCGGTAACCGCTCGATCCTCCGACACCACCCCGTCAACAACCAGCCGAGCCGCATCGGTCCCGCCCGTGCTGCCACCGCCAGGACTCGCAGCACCCGGGCCGGCCAACAACCCAACCGAAAGCGCGACCCCAACCGACCCCGCCGCCAACACCCGAACGAAATAACTACCCATGATCAAACGCCCCACTAGTCAAACCGAACATCCGCAAACCAGC
>JAUYKX010000088.1 GCA_030699055.1 Candidatus Nanopelagicales bacterium | reverse complement strand
CAACAACCCGATTCCGAAGAGCAGCAAGGCGCCATACGCGGGCGAGTCCTACAACGCGTACATGGCCGAGTTCAGCGGCCCGGATCATCAATTCACCCTGGACGAAATCGCGGGCGTCCTGTCGGAAAACAAGCTGTCATTTTTCAAGCCCGGAACGGACTTCCACTACAGCGACACGGGCTACAATCTGCTGGCCAAGATCGTGGAACGGGCATCCGAAACAACCTTCAGCACGTTCGTCGAGAAGAACCTGCTCGAACCCATCGGGCTGCCCCAGACGTCAGTGGTCTGGAGCGCTTACGACTCGGGCCTGCGCTCGCCATTCATGACCGGCTACGTCAACGCCGGCGAAGGGTTCCAACCCTTCCCTGAGGACAACATGTCGTCGCAAGTCGGACCGGGCAGCGTCAACAGCACGCCAGCGGACATGACCCGCTGGATCGGCACGCTCCTGTCCGGCAAGGGACCGCTGACTTCGCAAACCGTCAGCCAGATGACCACCGTCGCACCCGGCAACGCCACCTACGGCCTGGGAATCAGCTCCACCGAACTGGGCCTGGGGCATTCCGGCGCCCACCCGGGCTACGTCAACCTCGTGCAGTACGACCCGGAGCAGGACGTCAGCGTGGTCGTGGTGACGCCGTTCATCGACTACACGAAATCGCTGGACGAACATCTGGCGCTGCTCGTCGACGCCGGCAAGCAGGCCCGCGAAGCTGCCGGATACCCCCAACCCTGGAGTCGCTCGTCAACTTGACCCGGCCCTCGCCAGAGCTACCCGGGCAGGTAGATGGTGCGATCGAAGGAGATCGCTTCGGCGAAAGCTTCGTCGTGGGTGACGAGGACCAGGGTCCCCCGGTACTCCGCCAGCGCCGACTCGAGCTGTTCGATGGCCGGCAGGTCGAGGTGGTTGGTCGACTCGTCGAGGACCAGTCCGGTGGTCTCCCCCGCCGCCAGCAGCGCGAGCCCGACCCGTGTTCGCTCACCTTCCGACAGTGTGGACATCGGCCGGTCGACGTCGTCTCGACCAAGCCCGAATTTGGCCAGGAGCGTGCGGGCATCGGCTGCGGACATCCCGCCGGCATTCGGAAACCACTCGGCGAGATTGGTGGCCCCGCGCGGAACGGTCGAGCGCTGCTGGTCCAGAACTCCGACCCGGGCGACGGACGAACCCGAAGTGAACCCGTCGCGCCAGGGTCGGGTTCCCGGCAAGGCATTCAGGAGCAGTGTGTCTCGCAGCAAGGCATCCAGGATCAGGGACTTGCCGGAACCGTTCGGGCCGTGAATCCGCACCCGTTCGGCCGGGTTGATCGACAGGCTGACGGGGCCGAGCGCGAACTCGCCGCGTTCGAGACGAACATCATTGAGGGTGAAGCTCGCCGGTGGTTGGCGCGACTGCGGGAACGACAGCCGCAGGTTCCACACCTTCCGAATCGAATCCGGCTTCTCCAACTGCTCCAACTGCCGTTTCACCTTCCGGACCGAACCGGCACCGGCCGTAGCTCCGTCGATCATCATGTTCCGCAGGAGCTTGTCGACACTGCCCTCCGAGTAGGCGCGATTAGCCGTCCGCACACCCCGGGCGGACTGTCGCCGGCTGGCGGCAATCTGCTCCTTCAAACCTGCGACCGACTCGTCGTACTGTTCCGCTTCGTCGATCGCTGCCGTATGCGCTCGCTGCCTTTCGCGCTGCCATGCCCGATACCCGCCGTTGAACAGCGACACCCGATCGAGATACGGATCGAACTCCACCACCGAGGTGATCGTCGCCTCGAGAAACCGCCGATCGTGACTCACCAGCAGTACCGGCCCGCCGAAGTCGTCCAGAAACTCGACGAGAAGCGACAAGCCCGCTTCGTCGAGATCGTTGGTCGGCTCGTCGAGTAGCAGCGCATCGAACCGACTCAACACGATTCCGGCCAAACCGATCCGCGCCAGCTCGCCGCCAGACAGCCCTTCGCAGGTTCGGTCGAGCGGGACGTCGGCCCCCAGTTCGGTCAGAACGGCTGCCGCCCGCTCATCCAACGACGCGGCCCCCAACGAGTTGAACCGGCGCAACGCCAGGTCGTAATCAGCAGCGGCATCCGGCGATGTGTCCGAAGCCAGCCTCGACGCACACTGTTCCAGCGCCCGCTCAGCCACTTCAACTCCCGTGCGGTCCCGCAGCGCACCGAGCACCGTCCAATCCGGCGGCAGTTCCCTCACCTGCGGCAGGTAACCGATCGTCATCTCGGGTGGGTTGAGCGAAATTCGACCGGCCTCCAACGGCAATTCGCCAAGGATCGCGGCCAACAAACTGGACTTGCCGCAACCGTTGGGCCCGAACAGCCCGACCCGGTTCCGATCACCGAAAACAGCGGAAAATCCGTTCACCAAGGTCTGGGTGCCGCGAACCAGCACGACGTCCTCCAACCTGATGGTCACAGCGGCGCCTCCCAAGGATTGATCACTTTGAGGTCAGCGGCCTGAAACGGGGACACGTCTCGGGTGGCGACGATGAAGTCGTGGGCGGCGGCGATCGCGGCCAGATAGCCGTCAGGGTTGGGAAAGCCCTTGCCCGCCGCCCTGGCCGCCACAGCCAGTTCCGCGTAATAGCGGGCGGCCTGCGCATCAAACGGCAGGACTCGTTGGTCGAACAAGGCCAGCAGCCCGTCGAGTGTCCCGGACAGAATTGCCCGACGGCGCCCGGTCGGCAAGGCCCGGATGCCGAAAAGCAATTCGGCAAGAGTGACACTGGACAGGTACAGCGTTTCAGCTGCTTGCGCGTCCAGCCACGCCAGCACTCGCGGGTCAGGCTGGGGCTTCATCGCCTCGGAGACGACGTTGGTGTCCAGCAGGATCATCCGATGCTCATTGGCTCGACCGGAGATCGCTCACGCTCCTGCTCGATGGCGGCCAGATCATCATCGGTCAAACCGATCCGACGCCCCAACTCTCCCAATGCCGTGCCCAAATGAACTCGCTCCGACGGCCGCACAGTCGTCTCCAAGATGTTGCGGATCTCGGCCTCAGTGCTACGGCCGTGTTCGACCGCACGAGCCTTCAATGCGCGATGCGTCTCGTCGGGAAGATTACGAACCACGACAGTAGCCATCGGTGCTCCAATCTGGTCGGGCAATTGCTATCAGTTTCGTTCATCTGATAGCGAAATGTCCACCCGGTAACCGAGACCCGGGGAAAGCGATGTTCCAAGATCAGTCGGCTTGCGTGCTCCGATCATTCTCCCGGCAGAAGGAAGCGGCACCTCGGTCCGGGGGCTGACGCGAGTTTGCGATCCAAGGTCCCCAGCGGCGCGTCTATGACCTCGGCGAGGGCGACATACCAAGCGCCGTAAGCCGATACGGTGCCGCGCAGATCCCAGATCCGGGGGGCAAACGGGGCGTAGTCGAAGTAGTCAATTCGCAGATTCGCCAAGTCTTCGTGGGCCAGCGTGGCTGCATCCTCACTGAGCTGACCCGCGATGGCGGCCCGGCGCAGGACATTCGCGACCTCCACCGGAAGCAGGTGAGGAGCGGCCAGTGCGCCTTCGGCCAACCGATCCACAGCCCACGCCCCGACGGAGCCACTGTCGACCAGCGCCGAGACCACCAAGGACGCGTCGACAACCAGGCTCACTTGCGACCCGCGTCCCGCCAGCGCAGTATCCGGGACGTCGACAGACTCGAACCGGTCGCGGACTTGCGAGCGCGAACGCGCTGCGCCCAGAGTTCGGCATCCGGATGTTCGGCCATTTCGGTCAGTCGCAGCCGCAAGTACTCCTGCAACGAGCGTCCGGTGGCGGCGGCCCTTCCGGCGAGCTCAGCACGCACGTCCTCCGGCACATCGCGAATAGTGATCGAAACCATGCATGCAGAATAGCAGCGATCGCTGCATATTACGGCTAGCCGCAGTGGGGCGCAGCCGGACGCGGACGAATGTTGGGTGCAACCGCAATCAGCCTTGCATTCTCGTACGTAAATCCGTACGGTTTAAGTCATGACCAACACGATCACCGCAACGGACGCG
>JAUYKX010000054.1 GCA_030699055.1 Candidatus Nanopelagicales bacterium | reverse complement strand
ACGTCCTGATCGAGGTGGCAGCCTGTGGTGTCTGCCGCACCGTTCTGCAGATCGCCACGGGAGACCTCCCGCCGCGCAAATTGCCCATCGTCCCAGGGCATCAAGTGGTCGGCCGAGTGATTGAAGTCGGAGCCGACGTCGACCGGGCCCAAGTCGGTCGAACCGTCGGTCTGGTTTGGCTGGCCGAAACCTGCGGAGAGTGCCGCTACTGCCTCGGCGGCCGGGAGAACCTATGTCTCGCCGCCCGGTTCACGGGTTGGGACGTAGACGGCGGCTATGCCACGCAGGTCGTGGCCCGCGCGGACTTCGCGTTCGACCTCACTGACTTGCTGACGCCCAAGGTCGGCCCTCATCGACACCCGACCGATGTCGCTCCGCTGCTGTGTGGAGGGGTCATCGGTTATCGATCCCTGCGCGTCGCCGGTGTCACCCCCGAATCGGCGGGCCTGAAGTTGGGGCTGTTCGGTTTCGGGGCCTCGGCTCGCCTGGCCCAGCAGGTGGCGCACCACTGGGGCGTCGAAACCTACGTCGTCACCCGCTCACCCCGTGAGGTCGAAGCCGCATTGGCCTCGGGGGCCGTCTGGGCCGGGACGTACGACCGGAGACCTCCCACCTCCCTCGACGCCGCCGTGACGTTTGCCCCGGTGGGCACGGTGGTAGTGGCCGCGTTGAAGTCGCTCGACCGCGGCGGCTGCGTCGCCATCAACGCGATCCATCTCGATGACCTGCCCCCGATTGACTACAACGATCTGTGGTGGGAACGGCAGATTCGATCGGTGGCGAACGTCACCCGCACAGATGTCGTGGAGTTCCTTTCGATAGTCGCCAAAGCCGGCATCCAAACCGAATACGAAGAGTTGCCGCTGTCGGCCGCCAATGACGCCCTGGCCAGGCTGACCGTCGGGGACGTGAGAGGTTCATTCGTCCTGAATTGCGGGAGCTGAGTTGCGCCCTTAATCCAGGCAACACTGGAACAATGCGCTCGTGTCTGCCTCGACGAACCTGACCCGCGCCGAGTGCGCCGAACGCTCAGCCGCAGTCCCCTCCGCTGAATACCGGGTCGAACTGGACCTGCGTTCGGCACCCGGACCCGGCGCCGCGCCCGCCTTCCGATCGAGCACTACGGTGATCTTTCCGGCTCGGGCAGGAGCGAGCGAAGTCTGGCTTGATCTGCTCGCCGAATCCGTCGAGCAGATCACGTTCAACGGCCGCGAACTCGACGTCTCACAGGTGTGGGACGGGGCCCGTATTCGCCTTCCGGCGCTTGCCGCCGAAAACACCGTCAAGGTGGTTGCCCAATGCCGATACATGAAGTCAGGTGAGGGCCTGCACCGGTTCGTCGACCCGGTCGACTCGGAGACGTACCTGTACTCGCAGTTCGAGGTGGCCGACGCCCGACGCGTATTCGCCTGTTTCGAGCAGCCCGACATCAAGGGAACCTGGCAGCTGACCGTCACGGCTCCCGACCACTGGCAGGTCATCTCAAACAGCCCGTCACCGGAGCCAACGAAGGTTGAATCGGACGCTGCCGAATGGAGGTTCGAACCCACCCCCCCGATCCCGACGTACATCACGGCCATCGTCGCCGGCCCGTACCACTCGGTGTCAGACCGATACGACGGCCCGCACGGCAGCTACCCCTTGAAGATTTTCTGTCGACGTTCGCTGGCTGACGCGCTCGATCCCGACGACATTTTCGAGGTCACCAAACAGGGGATGGCGTTTTTCGAGGAGGCTTTCGGTCTCCCCTATCCCTTCGACAAGTACGACCAGGCGTTCGTGCCCGAGTTCAATGCCGGGGCGATGGAGAACGCCGCTTGCGTCACGTACCTGGAGGACTACGTCTTCCGCAGCCGCGTGACCCAAGCCGCCTTCGAGACCCGGGCGAACACGATCCTGCACGAGTTGGCCCATATGTGGTTCGGGAATCTGGTCACCATGCGCTGGTGGGACGACCTGTGGCTCAACGAGGCATTCGCCGAATGGGCTGCGCATTTCGCCAGTGTGGAGGCGACCCGGTACACCACCGCCTGGACCACATTTCTCAATCAACGCAAGACCTGGGCCTACCGACAGGACCAGCTGCCGTCCACACATCCGATCGCAGCCGACATGGTCGACCTGGAGGCTGTTCAGGTCAACTTCGACGGAATCACCTACGCCAAGGGCGCGGCGGCCCTGCGTCAGCTTGTGGCCTGGGTTGGCGAGGATCCATTCCTGACCGGCGTGCGCCAGTACTTCCGGGATCACGCCTGGTCGAACACCGATCTCAGTGACCTGCTGCGTGCCCTCGGCCGAGCCTCCGGGCGCAACCTCGGGGGCTGGAGCCGACAGTGGTTGGAGACTTCCGGGGTCAATCTGCTCCGACCCGCCGTGGGCATCGACGCTGCCGGCAACTACGCGATCGTCGACATCTTGCAGGAGCCGCCTTCCTCTCCAGCCGGACTTGAACCTGTACTACGCGATCATCGAATCAGAGTCGGCTGCTACCGCGACCAAAGCGGTGTCCTGGTGCGCGAACGCCAAGTCGAGCTGGACGTTTCCGGCCCGCGGACCGAGATCAACGAGTTGCGGGGCCTGACCCGCGCGGACCTGTTGCTGGTCAACGACGACGACCTGACCTACGCGAAGATCCGGCTGGACGAGGGCAGCCTGCGAACCGCCATTTCCTCCATCGGCGATCTGGGTGATTCCCTCGCTCGGGCCCTGATCTTCGGCGCCACCTGGGACATGACCCGGGATGCGGAGATGCCGGTCGGGGACTACCTGAAATTGATTCTGTCCGGTTTGCCGAGTGAGACCGATATCGGAGTAGTACAACAGCTGCTTCGTCAGGTTCAACTCGCGATTGATCTGTACTCCGAGCCCCGGTACCGGGACGGCTACGTCAGCGATCTGGAATCAACTCTTGCGTCATGGCTCGCGCAGGCCGACCCCGGAAGTGATCGACAACTTGCGCTGATGCGGGCGCTGGCTGAGGTCGCCAGTTCC
Organism: Candidatus Nanopelagicales bacterium; assembly: GCA_030699055.1. Taxonomy (GTDB): domain Bacteria; phylum Actinomycetota; class Actinomycetes; order S36-B12; family UBA10799; genus JAUYKX01. The sequence continues at coordinate 591 of JAUYKX010000054.1, read as the reverse complement.
AGCGGCAACACGGCGCTGCTCCGCGGTCTGCTGTCCAACTCGCGAGAAATTCCCGGACTGAAAATCGACACCGACCTGCGCTGGGCTCTACTGAAACGTCTGGTGATTCGCGGACTGGCCGACAGATCAGATATTGAGGCCGAATTAACCCGCGACAACACGGCCACTGGTCTCCGACATGCCCAGCAGGCAATCGCCCAACTGCCCGATCCGGTGGCCAAGGCGGCAGCCTGGAACACCGTCTTGCACGATCAACAAATCAGCAACCACATGTTGGCGGCGACCATCGCGGGGATCATGACCTACGACCATCGCGACTTCCTGCGCCCACACATCGAGCAATATTTCGACGCTATCGAGAGGATCGCCGCGGAGCGCACGACCGAAATGGCGCATCAAATCATCGCCGGTCTCTACCCTGGGCTGCTGATCGAACCCCACACGATCACCCGGACCGGAACCTACCTGGCCCACCATCGGGAACTCGAACCTTCCGTACGCCGTTTGCTGGAAGAAGGACTGGACGGAGTTCTTCGGGCCATGCGCTGTCAGGAGCGCGACACCCGGTGACCGGCGCGACCGCCGATCGCG
>JAUYKX010000053.1 GCA_030699055.1 Candidatus Nanopelagicales bacterium | reverse complement strand
GACGCGCCACGCGACCTACCCGGCCATGACAGCGGTCATCGTGCGCGACTGGGCGTCGGCCTCAGAGGGTAAGTACTGGAGCGCGTATGCGGGCGACACTATCAGCTTCGATCGGCTGACGGTGAACCTCGGTCTGCGGTGGGATCGATCGACCAGCAGCATCGCCGCGGCATCGGTTCCGGTCAATTCGATCGTGCCGAATCTGCTGCCGGCCCTTGACGCGCCTGCGGTGAAGGACGCAATTGTCTGGAACACGGTGACGCCGCGTGTGGGCGTGACCTACGCGCTCACCGACTCGCGCAAGACCATTGCCCGCGCGAGTTATTCGACGTTTGCTTCGCAGTTGGACGCCAACAGGTCGGCCATTATCGCGTCCGCGATTCCCTACTATTCGTATGTCTATTACCGCGTGAACGACACCAACGGCAACAATGTGGCGGACGCGGCGGAAGTGGCGGCGGGCACGTTCCTGGGCACGGCGGGTTTTGACTCCACCAATCCCCTGGGTGGCAACCCTGACACGATCGGCGACTACGGCGTGCCCCGCACGCACGAAGTCGTGCTCGGTCTTGAACACGAACTGCGCGCGAACTTCGGCCTGTCGGGGTCGTTCACCTGGCGGAAGTACACCAACTTCAACTGGCTGCACCATCGTGGGGTGACCGGCGCCAATTTCCTGAGCGCGGGCAACGTCACCGGGACGGCGGCGCCGATCGGCAGCTACTCAATTCCCCTCTACAACGTGGACCCGTCGGCCCTGCCGGCAGACAACGGTCGCGTCTATGAGAACAGGCCCGGATACACGCAGCAGTTCTGGGGGCTCGAGTTTGCCGCGACCAAACGCATGTCCAACAACTGGATGATGCGTGCAGGGTTCTCCACTGGCGAACACACCGAGGACTTCAAGGACCTCGGCGCGCAGTTTGATCCCACGTCAAACCTGCCGCTCGCGGGCACGCCGCTCGCCTCACCAAACGTGAGTGGTGGTCTTGTCCTGACGCAGACCGCCGGCAGCGGCAAGAGCAACGTGTTCCTCGTGGCGCCGAAGTCTCAGTTCATCCTGACGACGGCCTACCAGGCGCGATACGTCATCAACCACGGCATGAACTACGTGGCACGCCAGGGCTACTCGACGCCGTATTACCTCGGCGAACACGCCGGCACTGACGATGACTTGAACCCGAGCGGACGCAACATCCTCCTGTCGACCGACATCGGGGATGCCCGCCTGCCGATGGTGCATTCGTTTGATGCCCGCATCAGCAAGGTGTTGAAGGTGAGCCGTCTGACCGCAGACGTGGACCTCGACTTCTTCAACCTGTTCAACACGTCGACGATCCTCGGCCGCCAGTTTGATCTCAATGCGACCAACGGCGACCAGCCGCTCGAGATCATGAATCCGCGGGTGGTGCGACTGGGACTGCGGGTCAGGTTCTGATCCCAGTACGAAGATAAGATGCACAGCGAGGCATGGAGGGCTGAGAGTTTTCTTGAAAAAAACTCTCAGTCCTTCATGTCTCGCTGTGAATTATTTTTTGGACTAACGCGCGATTGTCGCGACGATCAGTGCGTAGGTCGTGCGGGCGGTCTTTTCGAGATACGCCAACCGAGTCCCGTCAACCGACCAGGCCGGCAGCGTCACCGCCTTGGTGGAGTCGATGCGACGAACCTTCCCTCCGCGATCCATCACGGCCAGTTGTCCCGACTTGTCCGCAAACGCGATGAAACCGACACCCTTGGGCGCCCATCCGAAGGTGAGGCCAGGCACGATCGGGTGGTTCTCCCAGTAGCCCACCACCTCACCGCTGAGCACCATCGAATAAATGTTCACGTTGCCCGACTGCGCGGCCACACCCGCGACGGCCTCTGCAGAAATACCGCCCCCCGTATCAACCCCGCCACGGGCGAGATCACCGCCCATGGGAGTGGCGGTCGCAGATTGGATCTTCCTTTCGGACGTGACGTCGATCTTCCACGACGGGTCGTCCGGCGAGGCTTGTCCTGACTTCCACTGGAAATAGGCCACGGCCCACGAGGGCGGGGTATCGACCTGTCGTGGCGCGCCCCCGGCGACCGGAATCACATAGTGAAACGTGTTCCTGACGCTGGCGTCCCGATTGGCTTCATACGTCTGCAGATACAACTCGGTCTGATCCGGAGACCAGGCGAGTTGCCGCACGAGCGGGCCTTTCAGGCGCCGCATGTCGAACTCGACCACCGCGGCGGACGGCGTGACGACGATGGACGCGGCGGTGGCCGGAGGGGCCTGCGCCGCCTGACCGTCGGCCGGGCACAGAGCGAGAACACACGATAGCAGCAGTGTGGACATCATCCTCAGAATCTACCACCAGCGAGCCGGGCGCGGACGCGGGCGATGTCGGCGGCGAAAAACGCCGGAGGAGCCGTGGCGACAAATTGCTCCCCGTATCGACGCGCTTCGCCGGCCTGTCCACTCTCGAACAACTCCATCGTCAAATTAAAGAGCGCGTTGAAATCGTGTGGGTCGAGGCTCACGGCCCTGAGCCAGGCGTCCAGGGCTTCGGGCAGGCGATTGAGCCGCGCCAGCGTCACACCGAGGCCGGTGTACGCGCCGGCCAGCGTGTCGTCGATTGAGAGGGCACGCCGGAACGACGTCTCGGATGCCG
>JAUYKX010000045.1 GCA_030699055.1 Candidatus Nanopelagicales bacterium | reverse complement strand
CGCGATGGCAACGGCGTCATCGATGTTCGATGCTCGAACGACAACGACTGTGGGGCCGAAGGTTTCGCCCGTCATTGCTGGGTGATCGGATGGTACGTCGATCAGAATGACCGGTTCGCAGACACGGCCGTCAATGGGAGTGGTTGACCCGACGACCGCGCGGGCGCCGGCGTCGACAGCGGATGCGACGTGTCGCTCGACGATCTCCCGTTGGACTGAGGTGGTCATTTCACCGTAGTCGACCCCGGCTACCAGGTCTTTCGACTGTTGGGTGAGGTGAGCGAGGAACTCGTCGTATACGCCGGAGACGACGATCGCGATTTCAATGCCGGCGCAACTCTGACCGGAGTTGAAGGTCGCTCCCCACAGCACCGATCGGGCGGCGGCGACGAGGTCGGCGTCGTCGGCGATGATGGCAGCGTCTTTACCGCCGAGTTCCATGACGACCGGGACAAGCCGTTCGGCGCACGCGGCCATGACTTTTCGGCCGGTGGGGCTAGAACCGGTGAAGGCGAGTTTATCGATCTCCGCTTCACACAGGCGTTGCCCGGTTCTGCCGTCTCCGATGACGAATTCAAAGACCTGGTGTTGTGGGACAGCTTCAGCGAAGGTTTGCGCCAGCCATTGCCCCGTTCGCGGAGTGTATTCACTCGGCTTGAACACGACGGCATTTCCTGTTGCCAAGGCGTAGGAGATGGATCCCATGGGCGTGAAGACTGGATAGTTCCACGGCCCGATGACGCCGACGACGCCAATGGGTTGTCTGCGGATGACAGCAGATTGGTTGAACGCCAACAAACGTCGAGGGACGCGCTGTTCCGACATCACACGGGAGGCGTTCCGCGCAGCCCAATCGAGGTGCTCGAGCGCCAGTGTGACCTCGACGGTGGCGTCGACGTGAGACTTGCCGGTTTCGGCGCAGACGAGGTCGATGAGTTCGTCGGACCTGGAGTGGATGAGCCGTTTCCACGACAAGAGGTGCGGTTGGCGCTTCGCTGCGGCCCATGCCGGGGCGGCTGCTCGTGTGGTGGTGACCGCGTGAGCGACGATGTCGGCGGCGTTTTTCGAGTGATTGACCAGTGTTGTCGTCATCTGAGCTCCTGGGAGATCGAGACGGTGTCGCGGTTGCGTTTACACCATGCGTGCAGCGCTGTGCGCTATGGCCAAGGTCAGGACGAAGAGGATGAGCGCGCCAGGTGCCAAGCGGCGATTCTCGACCGCAACTCCTTGCCTCTTCAGCTCGCTTCGCGCGAGTAGATAGAACGGCACAACTACGGGAAGAACAGTGGCAATACCGGGGGTATACCCGCGCCAGATCACCGATGAGGCAACATGACTGACGCTGTGCCATCCGAAAGCGGCAAGTGCGCATTGGAAGAGTCGACTGCGCCCACCCGTCCGCGCTCCTTCCCTGGCAGCGACCGCCATCATCAACCCGGTCAATCCGATCGACACGGCGGCTTGCTGCTCAGACATTTCCGGAATCGGAGCCGGAACTCCGAAGATGGTGCGATCCTGCGCTTTTCGGGTCCATTCCGGCATGGTGACAAGTTCTTCGATGTCATGAGCGGTCCACGCCGCCAGCAAGCCCCAGGGCAGCCATCGGGGAACTCGGGTGTTCATGGACGTTGCTTCGTTGTTCGGATGCCTGACATGGCCGTCTCGGCGAGTTCTCGCAATCCGGCCGAGGTCACGTTGTCGCCGACGATCAACAGGCGGTATATCAGTGGCCCGAACAGCAAGTCCCGCACAGTCTCCGGATCGACCGGCACGAGATCGTCCGAGCCGAGTGCGCGCTGGATCGACTCCACGATCGAAGTATTTCGGGGAAGCAGATAGTCGGTTTTCAACACCTCCGCCATGACCGGATTGTGTCGCGCTTCGGCGTGAGCGGAGATGACTACCGACAACAGTCCGGACCTGTCCAGGTCGTGGGCAAATGTCACGGCCATCGAAATGAGATCTTCCACTGGGTCATCGGTCTTCTGGATCGACAAGCTGGGCACCTTTGCCATCAGAACCGCGCGGACTAGTTCTTCCTTGTTGCGATAGCGCCGGTACACCGTCGGCCGGCCCACTCCCGCTCGAACAGCGACTGCTTCCAATGTCAGATGCGAGAGCCCTTTGCTTTTCATCTCGACCAGGGCGGCGTCGATGATGTTCGTATCGACCTCGGCGCGGCGGGGTCGCCCTTGTGCAGCGACTTTGGCGGGCATGGTTTGAGAATGGCATAGACGTTACGTTGCGTCACGTAAACATCCTCATTTGCGTCGCAAATCGCAAACGGTATCTTTTCGTCCCGAGCGGTTCGAGGAAATTTTCGTGAACTTGAGGACGGTTTCGGTCAGCTGTCTGAGCAACTGCCTGGGCCGGTCAATGAAAGGCCTTGCTCTATCCCCCGCGATACCAATATCGAGTCAGGACCGACAACCCTTAGAACTAGGGGTTTCCCTTAATCGCGGGCGGAACATAGGTGCACGGTGTTCCTCGTCGCCACCGCCATTCGATTTGCCGCAGACGGTTGCATCTGGGGCTACCCGGAACGCACCCCAGTCAGCTGCCCGGGACAGCGTTGCCATTCGAACTAGTACGCGAAACTCTCCAGGACAGCCAGGCAACGGTACGAATACTGTACCTGGAGTGTTGTATTCAGGTCGCGCCTTCGAGTCCATGAGTGGTCACGTCGGACACCAGCCCGC
>JAUYKX010000044.1 GCA_030699055.1 Candidatus Nanopelagicales bacterium | reverse complement strand
GGTGACGTGATCTCAATTGTCTCGGCATCGTCGTTGGCCTGCTTGATGAGGCTGAACAGCGTCTTGCGGGCGGTCGTCGCGTTGATGGCATTCACGGGAAGAGAATGTACGCCATCGCGTACGTTTTTGCAAGTACGTGATTGCGTACAGAACCGCCGCCCGTTGACGGCCGTTCAGTCTCGCCGCCGGTTGCCGGAACCCGAAACCCCGGCAACGAAGCGACCGGACGCTAGCCTGCCACCGTGAGCCGACCTGCCGAGCGAACCAAGGTCCGCCGCGAACCTCAGAACATCCTCTTGCGCCTGGGGGAGACCTTGGTTCTGCCCGGGCGCAGCGAGGCGCCCTGGGTGGCCGTGGGCAAGCGGGCAGCTCTGGCCGGATCTTGCATATTGATCACGGCCCTGATCGTGTATTTCCAGCGATTCGACTACAGCAACGCCGCCGGCGGAGTCGTTTCGCTACTCGATGCTTTCTACTTCGCGACAGTCTCACTTTCCACGACCGGCTACGGCGACATCGCACCGATCACCCCTTGGGCCCGGCTGATCAACATACTGGTGATCACTCCACTGCGGTTGATCTTCCTGATCACCCTGGTCGGCAGTACGGTCGAAGTCCTGACCAACCGCGGCCGGCTCGCCTTCCGGGAACAAAGATGGAGGAAGTCCTTGCGCGATCACACGATCATCATCGGGTTCGGCGTCAAGGGTCGCGCCGCAGCCCAGACCCTGCTCGAGAACGGGTACCGGCCCTCGCAAGTCGTCGTCATCGGCAACGATCAGGACAGTGTCAACGCCGCCACCCAGATGGGCTGCGCCGCCATCGTCGGCGACGCCCGCCAAGACAGCGTGCTGATCGATGCGGAGATAGCCACGGCCCGGACCGCCGTGGTCGCCACCGACAACGACGACACCACCGTTCTGATCACGCTGGCCGCCCGCCGACTGGCCCCCCAAGTGAAGATCGTCGCGGCGGCCCGGGAGATGCAGCACGCTCCCGCGCTGCGTCAATCTGGTGCCGACATCATCATTCCCGGGTCGGAGGCCTCCGGTCGCCTGATGGCGGTCTCCCTACTCTCTCCGGATGCCGGCGGAATGATGATCGATTTGCTCGACCCGACCGAGGGCCTGCGCATCACTCAACGCCCCGTGGCAGCGAGCGAGGTCGGCGCCTCCCCGCATACCCACCGTGCCGAACGCGAAGTCATTCTGGCGGTGATCCGGGACGGACGAGTGCACCGTTTCGAGCGGACCGATGTTGCCCCTTTGCGACCGACCGATGAGGTGATCGTCATTCAGATCGACGAGGACGAGGAAGACGAATCCGGCACCTGAACCCGCGCCCGTCACGCACCCGTCACGCCTGACCCCCGCGTTTGGGACAATGGTCGAATGCCGACCGATCCCCCCGCTCAACCTCCACCGGAATCCGTGGTCCTGGTCGACCACGAACGGGACCACAATGGTTCAAACATCACCGAGTTGGAGGAGGGCCTGGCCCCCGAACTCGTGGGGTGGCTGGAGGGGTTGTTCCACGGAATTCAGACCACGCTACTGGCCCAGCAGATGGCCGCCAGGGCCCAGTTCGAGGAGATGCGCCGTCGCGCGGCGCTGGCTGGCGGGGACGCCACGCCAGCTCCCGACTTGCCCGGCGGGACAGCCCCCGAAGCTCCTTTCCGGACCAGCCACGGACCGTACCTGTGATCGACATCAGGGTTCTTCGCGATCAACCGGACCTACTGCGGGCTTCGCAGGAGGCGCGAGGAGAGGACCCGGCGGCCGTTGACCGGGCCCGGGCGGCGGACACAGCCCGTAGGGCCGCTGCCAACGCCTTCGAACAGGCTCGGGCGGAACAAAATCGGCTGAGCCGCGAGATCGGAAGCTTGCAGCGCGCGGTGAAGCAGGCAGCCGACGAGGCCGCAGCCGAGCAGGCTCGTTTCGCGGCCCAGACCTCCCGGGACCTTGCGGCAACCCTGGCCGACCAGGTGAAGGAAGCCGAGGTTCGAGTCCGCGAAGCCGAAGTCGCCCTGGACCAGGCCTTGCTCGTTCTGTCCAACGTGGTCGACCCCGCCGCGCCGGTCGGAGGTGAGGAAGACTTCCGGGTGATATCCACCGTCGGCCGGCCGAGAGATTTCGCGGCCGAGGGCTTCGATCCCCGCGATCACCTGACCATCGGCGAACACCTTCGAGCCATCGACGTGCCGCGGGGAGCCAAGGTTTCGGGCAGCCGCTTCTACTACCTCACCGGGCCCGGAGCGCTGCTGGAACTCGCCCTGGTCAATCTGGCCATCAGCATGGCGGTCGAAGACGGACTCACCCCGGTCATCCCGCCGGCTCTGGTCCGGCCGGCAGCCATGGAGGGAACAGGATTCCTCGGGCAGGCGGCGGAAAACGTCTACCGACTGGAAGCCGACGACCTGTACCTGGTCGGAACGGCGGAAGTTCCCCTCGCGGCCTTCCACATGGACGAGATCCTCGACCCACAGACTCTCCCGCTGAGATACGCCGGTTACTCGCCGTGCTTCCGCCGGGAGGCGGGTTCGCACGGTCAGGACACCCGGGGCATCTTCCGGGTCCACTGGTTCGACAAGGTGGAGATGTTCTCGTTCTGCCCTCCCGACCAGGCCGACGACGAACACCGGCGGTTACTGGAGCGTCAGCAGCGGTTTCTCGACGCCCTTGAGTTGCCGTATCGGGTGATCGATGTGGCCACCGGCGACTTGGGAGCGAGCGCGGCCCGCAAGTTCGACTGTGAAGCCTGGATTCCGAGTCAGGGCCGCTACCGCGAGGTCACCTCGACTTCTAATTGCACCGAGTTCCAGGCTCGCCGACTTCGAATCCGGACCCGAGTGGGAAAGTCGAACGAGCCGGTGGCGACCCTAAACGGCACGTTATGTGCGGTAACCCGAACCATTGTGGCCCTGCTGGAAAACCATCAACGCTCAGACGGATCGGTGGCGATTCCTGCCGCACTCAGGCCGTTCCTCGGTGGTGTGAGCCAGTTCATCCCGCCCGCCTGAGAAGGGCGACGGCAACGCACTGTGCACAAGATGTTGCTGTGGGCGTTCTCACAGGACAAATCGGAACGTCACTACGGACAGTGAGGCGCTTTCCGCATAATGACCGGAATTACGTTGGTGAAGTTCGACAGAGAGTTTCCTGTGGATAATTGATCGTGACGCAGTGTGACTATTTCGCCTGGAAATCGCTGCTACGGTGCTTTGCGTTGCTCGTCCGAGAACCCGGAAAGCCCGGGTGCGAGCGATGTGCTGACCATCGATGGCCCGGGACGGGCCCGATGCGAACAGCATCTCAACCTCTCGCCTGAGACGGGCTGAAAGCTCGTCCTGGTAGCTAGTCCTGGTAGCTCGTCAGCGCTTCGGCGTTCGACGAGGCGCGCCGTTGGCGGGAGCAGACATACAGGAGATAACCTCAATGCGCTTTTCCGATCACCGAAAGACGACGATCATCGCCGCCACGCTGGTGGCGGTCACCATCCCGTTGGCGGCCGGTCCTTCATCGGCCGACGACCTGCCCGGTCCCCAATCCGGGGTAGTCCCGGCGGCGGTCACCGCCCCGGCGGCTCCGGCTCGTCCCACCCGCGAGCAACTGCGGGCCGAGCGGGAACGAAAGGCGGCCGCACTGCGCAAACGACTCGTGGTGGTTGCCCGTTCAAAGATGCGCACGGCGCGCTACGTGTACGGCGCCAGCGGACCGCGAGCGTTCGACTGCTCCGGTTTCACCATGTGGTTGTACAAGACGGTTGCCAAGCGGAACCTCAGCCACTACTCGGTCGCCCAAATGCGTCAGACCAAGCGGGTGGCGAAGAGAAACCTGCTGCCCGGCGATTTGTTGTTCTGGGGTCCGGGAGGATCGCAGCATGTGTCCATGTACATCGGCCGCGGAAAGATGATCGGGGCCAACAACCCGCGGTCGGGCATTCGAGTGGAGAGCATCAACGCCCCGTGGTGGCGCAACAAGTTCGCCGGGGCGGGCCGAGTGATCATCGCCTGAGGTCTTGCGGTGTCCAGTGAAGGCGACGCGTCCCGGGCGGACATTTTCGGGACGCGTCCGCAACTGATCGGACTACTGGGAGCCGAGGCCACCGGAAAGTCGACGCTGGCCCGTGATCTGGCCCGGACTCTCGACGCCGAGCTCGTGACCGAGGCTCTGCGCGATTTCGTGACCGCTCACGGCCGGGCACCGCGGCGGGATGAACAAGCGGCGGTCATGCGGGAGCAGCTTGCCCGGGAAGCCGAGGCGCTCGGGAGAGCGCGGGACAGCGATAAAGCGTGGGTGGTGTGCGATCCCTGTGTGCTGATGACGCCCGCGTATTCCATCGCCTACTTCGGCGACGACTCCCTGCTGGTCGCCGGCCTGGAACATCAACGCGAATACCGGATCGTGCTCAAGTGCCTGCCGGATATCCCGTGGACCCCGGACCCCGGTCAGCGCGACGGCCCCGCCCTTCGGGAGCGGGTGGAAACCGTGCTGAGTGATCTGACCCGCGCCCACGGCCTGCGATTGCACTCCTTGTCTGGAACCGCCTCAGAACGGCTGGCCCAAGCGCTGAGTCTGCTCGGGGGCGGTTGACCGGACCTTTTTGGCTTATGGGTACCGGGTCGGCCCATCAGCCGGGCACTTGCCGCTGAATCGTCACTACCCTGCCCCCATGAGTATCGAGGCCGAAACGGCCCCCGCAGCTTCCACGGCACCCGCCCCCAGGGTCCGCCGCGGCAACTGGCTGATCGGCCTGGCCCTGGGAATCCTGTCCGCCCTGATGCTGCTGTTCTCCCAGCTCAAGTTCGGGGGAATCTGGCCGCTGGCCATCATCGGCCTGGTCCCGGCCATAGTCGCGCAGTACCGGTACATGCCGAGAAAACTGTCCGGCATCCCGATCGGGCTCGCCTTCCTCGGCCTGTACGGCGGCTTCGCCAGCATGTCCGTCCAGATCGCGGGCCCAACGGCATGGGCGATAGCCGTGGGCTTCGGGCTGGTCGGCATCCTGATCGGAGCGTTCGATCGCAAGCTGTCCGAGCGCACCGGGTACCGCTGGTTCCTGCTGCAATTGCCGATCACCTGGGTCGCTTTCGAGATGCTCTACGAGGACAACCTGGTCCTCGGGGGTGAAGGAGAGCTGCCGTCCACCCTGGCATTCGTGCCGACGCTGATCCAGCCGATCAGCATCTTCGGTGAGGCCGGACTGGCCTTCATTATGATCTTGTTCAACTGCGTCATCGCCTTGGCGATCATCAGGTTGATGGACCGGTCCCGCCCACCGGCCGACGGCCCGCCGGTGGAAGGAGCCGTGTTCGCCAAGGTCGGGTCGATCGGGCTCGTCCTGACCCTGCTGTGGGTGGTGGTCAGCGTGGGAATGTTCTCCTCCACCCGCGATGCGCTGGAAAACCAACCGAAGGCCCGCATCGCGGCCATCCAACAGGGACCGGGTCTGGGGGTCGACGCGGCCGGATGGGGACAGCCCACGCCGGCCCTCTACGAGAAGCTCGCCCGGATGACTCGGGAGGCCGCCAAACAGGGCGCGCAGATGGCGGTTTGGGGAGAAGTGGTGTTGTACTTCGACCCCCGGCTGACCAACCCGGACTTCATCCCGTCACTCGCCCGGGAGACCGGCATGTACATCCAGGCCGGGTGGACAGTCGGCGCACCCGACCCGAAAGCCTCCAACATGACCGGTCTGTGGGCACCCGACGGTCAACTCGTCGGAATCTACTACAAGATCCATCCCGTGATCTTGGACAACGAAGACTTCGATCAGCCGGTGAGTTATCCGGTGTTCAAAACCGACCTCGGCATTATCGGAATGATCATCTGCTTCGACATGTCGTTTGAAGCACCCACCCGGATCATGACGGCAACCGGCGCTCAGATCATGACTGCCTCGACAGGAGACTGGACGGCCATCGGGCCGAGCCGGCTGGAGACGGTGGTGATGCGAGCGGTCGAGAACCGGGTCTCCTACGTCAAGGACGAGTCGCTCAACGGGTCGGGCATTGTCGACGCCTCGGGAACGGTCCTGGCCAAGTCATTCTTCGCAGACGATCACGGTCAAGCCATTGTCATCGCCGACGTCCCCCTCGGCACGCGTGACGCCCCCTACACGCAGCTGGGGCCGGTGTTCGGTTGGGTCTGCGTGGTCGGGCTGGTAGTTCGGATTTGGGGTCAAGGGCGACTCTGGCGACGGGCCCGGCGTGAGAACAGACAAGCACCCCCGGCGACCTCAGCCGCCTGACCTGATCCGCTCCAGCCACCCGGCGGCGGCGGCGAAGTCGGCGTCGGCCGTTCCCCGACGCACGTGCGACTCTTTGCCGTCGTGGCGCGGGTAGGAGCCGAGGAATCTGACCTCGGCGCACACGCGACGGAGCCCGGTCAGGGCTTCTCCGACCCGGGCGTCGTCAACGTGTCCTTCACAATCGACGGAGAAGTAGTAGTCGCCGAGTTGGCGCCGGGTCGGGCGTGACTCGATCCGGGTGAGGTTGACGCCCCGCACGGCGAATTCGGTCAAGATCTCCAAGAGTGCCCCGGCGTGGTCTTCGCGCATGAAGAGAACCAGGGATGTATTGTCGGCACCGGTGCGGGCGGGTGGGTGCGCAGGCGAGCGCACGAGTACGAATCTGGTGGTCGCCTCCGGGTTGTCGCCGATGTCGTCGGCGAGCACCTCCAGGCCGTAATGGGCCGCCGCCACCGCCGGGCTGATCGCCGCCTCGTACGAAACGGGGTCCGGTCCGCCGAGGATGGCCGCAGCCCCCGCCGTGGAAACGGCTGCCAATACCCCAACCTGAGGTAGCTGGGCACCAAGCCATCGGCGGCACTGAGCGGCCGCGATCGGAATCGTCGAAACCCGGCGGATATCGGCCAGTTTGGTCCCAGGACGAGCAAGCAAAGCGAACCGGACCGGCAGCGCCCATTCCTCGAAGATCTGCAACGGGGCATCGCCATTGGCCAGGGCATCAAGGGTCGTAGTGACCGGACCCTCCAGCGAGTTCTCGATGGGCACGACCCCCGCCGACGTCGAACCATCCCGCACAGCGTCGAGTACGGCCTCCACACTCGCCAGTGGTCGGGCCTGACAACCGGCGGCCGACGGCATCGCCGCCAGCGCTGCTTCGGTGAACGTTCCCGGTGGCCCGAGGTAACCGATCGTCTCCCTCATCATGCGTCAACTCCCATCGCTCGCCGAACCGCTTCCGTCTCCTCATCGGTCAACCCGCCAGCGGTGCCCCCCGTGACACCCTTGGCGATTGTCTGGCTGTCGGTCCGACCGCACAATGTCGTCAGGACCAGACCATCCCCGCTGTCATCGAGCAACGCGGCACTGAACGACCGCCGCCCGCCAACATCGCGGAAGGCGTCGTACCGGATCACCGCTACATGGCGCAACGAATGTGCGACGTCGTCGCGGGTCGCCTCGACCAAGGCGGCCAATCGGCCGATCGCGCTGGTATTCGCGTCAATCGCCGTCACCCGATCGAGCAACACATCGACCACGTCGCGGTCCGCTCCGGTGATCCGGCGATATCGGTCGCGAGCCTGTCTGCCCCGGGCCAGCGCGACGAAGCCCATGACGAACGCGGAGACCGCCACGGCCAACGCCAACACCGCGATCAACGTCGGCAACCAGCCCTGATCTCCCGAACCCACGGGCTAACGATAGTCAGTCGCTAAGGTTCGACCGTGCGCTCGATCCTGCCGTCGGAATCAACAACCGCAGCGATAGTCGACGCTGCCGGCTGGCTCGGCTTTTGTGCCGGACTGCTGCTGATCCTGGCTGCCGCGAGTAGCGTGATCCGGACCGTGATCATCGCCCGGCCCACCAGGTCGCTCATTTCGACCTCGGTTTCCCGAGGAATTGAGGGCTTGCTTCGCCGGATCGCCCGGCGGCTGTCGAGCTATACGGCCCGGGACCGCCTGCTGACGTGGGTGGCTCCTCTGGAGATCGTGCTCACGCTTTTGGCCTGGCTGGGAATCTTCCTGCTGGGCTACGGGCTCGCGCTGAACGCGGGAAACAGGCTTGACTTCGGTGCGTCGATGCGCGAGGCGGGTTCGAGCCTGTTCACCCTCGGTTTCGCTTCCTCCGACCGCGCACAGTTGACGCTGATCGATTTCGCGGCAGCGGCGACCGGACCCATCGTCATCGGTCTGATGATCGGTTATCTACCCACGCTGTACGCCTCTTATAACCGCCGCGAAGTTCAAGTGACCCTCATGCACGCTCGGGCCGGGGAGCCGAACTGGGGGCCGGAGCTGCTGATGCGGGCTGCCATGCACGACGACCTGGAAGACCTGCCACTACTGTGGATCAGCTGGGAACGCTGGGCGGCCGACGTCTCCGAGTCCCACTCCAGCTATCCGCCCTTGATCCACACCCGTTCGGCTCGAGCCTCGCGCCACTGGTGGATAGCTTTGCTGGCGGTGATGGATGCGGCCGCACTCAACATTTCTCTTCGACCCGGCGATCCGCAGGCCACGGCCAAGGCGGTACTACGGCAAGGGGTCGAGTGCATGGCCGGGCTGGCCGAAGTGGAACGGATCAAAGTGCCTTCGCTCGACGGCACTCCCGGCGAGCTCCAGCTCACTTTCGAGGAGTTCACGCGAACCGTCGACGCCATGGGAACGGTCGGCTACCGCCCGGAGCGTGGTGTCCGCGAGGCCTGGACCCAGTTCCGCAAGTGGCGCTCCAACTACGAGACCATGGCATACGAAATGGCCGAGCGCCTCAACGCGGTGCCGGCGCCCTGGTCGGGGCCAAGGACCCCCCCGACCCCGGTGATTTGGCCCCAGCGGTCGATCTTCCATTCCCCAGGTGAATAGGGGCTTGGCGAGCGACGAATCTCGGTTGCACCCGGTTCAGCGGGCCCGCAAGTTGACAGATCATCAAAACTTTTTGGTTTATTGGCCATGTCGCTTGCGTCAGGACCCGGTGACGGTTTAGCCTAGGCACGTCCGGACGCCGCTGCATCCCCCGTCGGCGGCGTCCGGACCTTTCTCTTTTTTGGAGCCGGATGGGTGGCTCAGCGGGCCCGCAGACGATCGCGAACCTGCTTCGGTCGATTGGTGATGATCACATCCACACCGAGTCGCGCGCAAAGATCGATCTCATCGGGCTGGTCTACGACCCAGGCATGAACCTCTCCGCCAGCTGAATGAACCCGATTTACGTAATCCGGGTGGGCCCGCAGGATCGACAGCTGAGGTCCGGCTGCCCGTGATCCCGCTGGCAACCAGCCGGATCGGCACCGGACCGGAACGCGATCCATCAGGAACACGGTGGGCAATCCCGGGGTTGCGGCCTTGACTCGACGAAGGGCGGTGACGGAGAACGACATCATCCGGACCCGGATCGGACTGTTCGGCCCGACCAACCTGCGGCGGGACAACAAGGCGACCACCCGCTCCTCAACCAGCCCCCCATAACGCACCGGGTGTTTGGTTTCGATCGCCAATTCCAGCGGGCGTCCGGCGGCCAGGACAATGTCGATCAAGTCATCCAATCGGAGCAGGCCCGGCCCGGCTTCGGCGTCTGTTGATTTCCAGGATGAGTAGTCGCGCTCGGCCAGCTCAGCGTAGGTCCGAGTCGACACGATCCCGGTGCCGTCTGAGGTCCGATCAATCCGTCGATCATGCATGCACACCGGCACCCCGTCCGCCGTGAGCCGCACATCGCACTCAAGCCCGTCGGCACCGTCATCAATAGCCCGCCGGTAGGCCTGGGCGGTGTGCTCGGCGTGCTCGTCGGAAGACCCTCGGTGGGCGATCACCCGCGGGATGCCGAATGGACCCGATGGGGAATCCGTGGCTTTCCCGGGTGAGCGCTGGGCCGACCGTCGGTCGAATACGGGACCTCCGTCGCGGCGGGCTGGCACCCGATCAGGTTTCCACACCGACGCGCCCGTTTCCCGTCGACGGAACCGCAGATCCCGGCCACCGAGCGATTCCCAGCCGAGCTGCCCTCAGCCTTCGGGCAGAAGCACCCCGGGAGCGAGCTGGCCGGTCGGATCCAGGGCTCGCTTCACCGCGCGCATCGTCGCGATCTCCTCAGCAGTACGCGACAGGTGCAGCCACGGCCGTTTGGCGCGGCCGATCCCATGCTCGCCGGAGATCGATCCGCCATGAACGGCCACCAGCGTCAACACGCGCTCGTCGAGCGCATTCCGGTCAAGCTCGGCCCCGGCAAAGGCCAGATGAATGTTCCCGTCGGCCAGGTGGCCAAAGAAAGTCCAGCGCTCGACCCCCGACGCCGCTGGCTCCGCTGGTCCCGTACCGCTCCCCAGTGCTTCGACCAGCTCGGCTGGGAATCGCGGCATTTGCGCGGAAGGAAGGCTGACGTCGAGTTTGTGGACCCGTCCGTCCCCGGCCAGCCCCACCGCTACCGCCTCCGACATCAACTCCCGATACCGCCAGAGTCGGCGCCGGTCGCCGGGATCGACCCCGATCACGGCATCGACTTCGGCTGGTAGATCGGGTTCCGACCCTTCGCTCTCCACCAACAGGAGAAACGGTCGGTCGGTGTGATCAACGGGCCAGGGGAGGTCGGCCATCTCGCAAACCAGCCGGACACCGGATTGCGCGATGATCTCAGCGGCCAGCAGGCGGGTCGACCGCCGGCGGACCCACCGCACGATGTCGAACGCCTCCGACCAGTCCGGCACCGAGATCAAGGCGACGGTGCTCGGGCCGGGCGGGCAGCCCAACCGAAGCCGGGCCCGCGTGATCAGCCCCAGAGTTCCCTCGGAACCCACCATCAACCCATCGAGGCGATAGCCGGTGTTGTCTTTGATCAAGTCAGGCCGCAGCGGCAATACGCGCCCGTCGGCCAGGACGGACTCGACGCTTTCCACCTGGTGACGCGTGGTGCCGAACGCGCACACCCGCAAACCCCCGGCGTTGGTGGCGATGGTCCCCCCGACCGTCGCCGAATCCCGCGACGCCAGGTCGACCCCGTAGTGCCATCCGGCGGAGCTCGCGTGGCGTTGCAGCTCGGCAATGGTCACGCCGGCGCCGACCTCAACCTGGCCGGTCAACACGTCGACCGGGCCCATTCCTTTCATCCGCCGGGTCGAGGCGATCACCGTGTCGCCGGGACCCGGACCGGGGCCGGCGGCACGTGCGGGAACCGAGCCGCCGACCAGTCCGGTGTTGCCGCCCTGGGCCAACACGGCGACACCGGCGGCACGGCAGGCAGCCATGACGGCTGCCGCCTCACCGGTGTCAGCCGGGAACACCACTGCCCGGGCTTCACCGGTGAAGCAGCCAGTCCAGTCGACTGTGAAGGGGCTCATCCGGTCCGGATCAATCAGAACGTGCTCCGAACCGACGATCGCGGCCAGCGCCTCGGCCAACCGGTCCGCGCCCAAGCCACGCAACTGGGTTCCCACGGGTTAGCGATCTGGTTAGACGTTCGGTCCGCAGCTAGCTCTTACCGGCCGCCGGGATCGGGCACGACAAAACCGTCCTTCGCCGCGCCAAGGCTCAGCAAGGTGGTCTTGGTCTGCCGGTAGGCCTCGACCAGCCGGGCGTCGCCGCCCGACTTGGGCAATGCCGACACCAAGTCCACCAGTCGGCTGGGATTGGCCGAGTTGAATACGGGGTACCCGGCTGCCTTGGTGATCCGGTAGCTGCCGTCCGACTGCCGGGTGAAGGTGAACTCGGTGGTCACACCCTCGCGGTTTCGGCGCCAGGACTCGTACTGCCCGCTGATGAGATTCCCGTGACCGTAAGCGACCCACATATTGCCCACCTTCTCGACCGGCTGGACAACGTGTACATGGCCGCCGATCACCAAGTCGACGGCTCCGCTGTCGGCCAGGTCCTTGGCGATCTGCCGTTGCGCGGCGTTCGGCTTGGCCACGTTCTCGTCACCGCCGTGCATGGCCACAACCACGATCTGGGCACCGGCATCCCGGGCCGCCCGCGCATCAGAGATCACCTTAGCTGCGGACAGCCGGTTGCAGCACCAGGGTTGCGACGCGGGCACCGAGTACCCATTGAAGTCGGTTGCGTAGGCCAGGTGAGCGACCTTGGTCCCCTTGACCGTGTGGATCGCCGGTTTGGACGCTTCCGCTGCGGTCCGGGCGCTGCCCGCGTGTCCGATGCCCGCCTTTTCCAGGGCATCAATGGTGCGCTTCACCCCAGAAAAACCCTGATCCAGCGTGTGGTTGCTCGCCGTGGTGCAGGCGTCGTAACCGGTTGACTTGATCGCATCGACGATCTGCGGCGGGGTGCTGAAGACCGGGTAGCTGAGGTACGGGCCGCCGGCTGGCGCAAGCGGCGTCTCCATGTGGCAGATCGCGAAGTCCGCGCCCTTCACCCGATCCTGAACCCCGGCCAGTTGGGGCGCGAAGTCCATCCGCCCGCCACCATCACGTTCGGCCTGGAACCAAAGTGAGTTGTGGATCAAAATATCGCCGTTGGCCACCACGGTGATCGACTCGGCCCCGGGAGCAGCCGCGCTCTGCACTCCCTGCTGTTCGCCCGCCGCCTCACGGCCCGCCTGACCGCCGGCATCGGTCGCGGCTGGCGAACCCCCGGCCAATGGCTCCGAGTCCACGGCAGAAGAGACGTTCAACGACGAGCACCCGGCAAAGGAGAGCAACCCGGCCAGACCTATGCCGACGACGGCGGCCAAAGCGGTTCGAGGGTGACGGTAAGGACGGCGAGAAAGGCGATCGATCATCACCTGGCGATGGTACGTCACGGCTCAACCGACGTGGGAAGCCATCCGCTGATCGACCACTCCGGACCGGATGACCGCTTCGACCTCCGTGCTAGCCTGTCGCGGCGCGCGCGAGTGGCGGAATAGGCAGACGCGCTGGCTTCAGGTGCCAGTGCCCGAAAGGGTGTGGGGGTTCAACTCCCCCCTCGCGCACTGAGATATTGAGGGTTTGCTTGCGTTTGCCGCAGCCGACGATGGTCGGAACCCAACGTTTGTTATGAGTGAATGTCCAACCTATAACGAAACAGTCCAATTCGTTATAGGTTGTCGTTGTGGATCCAACGGGATTTGTGGCCCCCGAGTGGGGCAAACCGGTCACCGTAGGCCAGAGTGCGCCCTACACGGCCTTCATCCCATCGAAGCTTCCGCGAGAGCTTTCCTTGGAAGCCGAAACGATCATGAAACTCTCTGAGGCAGATTCCTCACTCGGGCGGCTTGCTGGTGCGGGTCGACTGCTGCCCAACCCCCACCTACTGGTGAGCGCGTACATCACGCGGGAAGCTGTAGCAAGTTCCCGGATCGAGGGCACCCAAGCCTCCGTCACCGAGGTGTTCGAGGCGGCAGTGACCGGCGAGTCGCCACGAAACGACATCCGAGAGGTCAACAACTACGTGCGCGCCCTTGAGCATGGAATCAATCGTCTCGAAGGAGGCTTCCCGCTAGCACTGCGGCTGATTAGGGAGATGCATGCGATCCTGTTGAACGGCGTTCAAGGCCAGGAGAAGACTCCGGGCGATTTCAGGCGCAGCCAAAACTGGATTTCCTCGCCCGACAACCGGCCGAGCACCGCGCGGTTCGTCCCGCCACCAGTGGACGAGATGGCTGACGCGCTCAGGGACTGGGAGTTGTTCTTGCACGATGAGCAGCCGAGGCTGCCTCTGCTGATCAGGTGCGCCTTGCTCCACTACCAGTTCGAGACGATTCACCCGTTCCTTGACGGCAACGGCCGACTCGGACGCCTGTTCATCGTTCTCTACCTGAACGAAACCAAGCGACTGCCAGTGCCCCTGCTGTATTTGTCGGGCTACTTCGATCAACGAAAGAGTGAGTATTACGACCGACTTCAATACGTCCGCGAGCGCGGCGAGATCCGCGAGTGGTTGATGTTCTTCTTGGATGCCGTTGCCGTCCAAGCTACCGACGCTGTCGCGCGCTCTGAGCAGCTTTCGGATCTGCGCGAGAAGTACCGGCGTGCCTTGTCGGGTTCGCGTACCCGAGCACAGGAGGTTGCCGACTTGGCTTTGACGCATCCGATCTTGACCGTCCGCTACGTCCAAGGCCAGATGGGGGTCAGCCAACCGGGCGCCGGCAACTTGCTGCGCAAGCTCTCGGATCTTGGAATCCTCAGGGAGTTTGGCGAGGGACCTGGGGTACGGCACCGTTGGTTTGCGCACGAGGTTCTCGCGGTGCTCGACCCGGAGCCCGAGCTTCTCTCCGGATCCTAGACACGATGGGCATTCGTCCCCTGCCCGCGCAGCCGCCCGTTCTGCGAGATCCTTCTCTTCTCATGGTCCCAAGTAGTCCTTGCAGAAATGGGGCGCGTGGGAATTGGCACCCGGAGTGGATCACAGTCCCGCCATCCAGGTGATCACTGGGGAGCCAAGGAGCAGAACGTCTCTATGCTCGCGTGACCGGCGGATTCCCGAATTCACCCGGAGAGGAGCTTGCCGTGCAGGACTTTCTGATCGGCTTGAACCCCTGGTTCTGCCTGGCGTTGTCATTTATCCCGGTAACCGTGATCGCGGTGCTTGGATCGCTGGTGAGCAGCCGAGCCAGGATGACCAATGACAACCTGCTCTCCTCGGTGTTGCGTTTCGGGGGTGGAGCGTTGGTGTTCGTTGCCGCGTTCACCATCGGCGGACTGTGGCAGCAAACCAACTTGTACCTCGGTGAGGCCACGGCTGAATATGCAGCCGGGATCGACCTGCGTGACACCGTGAGGCAAACGAGCTCACCATCCACCGCGGCCGCCGTCGAATCAGCCCTCAAGGCCTACCGGGATCAGGTGGCCCAAACCGAAATCGGACTGCATATCCCCCTCTCAGGGTCCACCGAAAGCCGCGACGCATTGACTGAGGTCCATGCCCAGGTCGAAAAGGCGATGATTGAGGCGCCAACGCCAGAGGACAAGACGTCGATTGGCCACGCCGTTCGCGCCATGGACAAAGCCCGAGCCGATCGGGTCGACTACCCGGAAAGAGCCGGCGTCCCCGGTGTTGTCATCATGACGATCATGGTGTTGTCGTGGGTCGTCGCTCTGCTGGTGGGTGTCTACCCCACTGGCGGACAGAAATGGGTCAAGGTAATTCAGGTCGGAACCGGGATCATAATGATCGGGTTGATCCAGTTGCCCGTTTACTACCTCGCGACTCAATCGGGGGTCGTCGAGGTACTTCAGAACTCACTGCCGCTGTAGGCCAATCCCGAGACATGTCGTGACGCACGCAACATCACGCTGGGTAACGGTTGCCCCAAACGGGTTGCAGCGCCGCGCAGAACACCGCTACGGTCCTGGCTCGCCCGGTTGCTCCGGGCCCACTTGCGGCGGGCAGCCGTCGGCGGCCACGGACAGGAGACGAATTCATGCGGCCAAGTACCGGCCGGGGGATCTGGATAGCGGCATCGGCTGCGGCATTTGCGTTGCTGCTCGCGCCGACCACGGCCGGGCCAGGTTCGGCTGACCCGGCCTCCCAACTCTCGGTCGTCAATGTCGCCGCCACAGCCGCACTGCCACAGTTCGCGCCAGCGGCGCCGCCAGCCGGATACCCAGGTCAACCGCTGTCGTATGGGATGTCCCATCCCGCCATCCAGACCCTCCAGCAGCGGTTGCGGATGCCGGTGGCCACCGGCTACTTCGGACCCCTGACCCTGATGTTCGTCAAGAACCTCCAGCAGGCGACCGGGCTGGG
This sequence comes from Candidatus Nanopelagicales bacterium, assembly GCA_030699055.1. GTDB lineage: Bacteria > Actinomycetota > Actinomycetes > S36-B12 > UBA10799 > JAUYKX01. Next base: position 247 of record JAUYKX010000044.1, on the reverse strand, counting down.
CCCCTCGGGTGTCGTCAACAAGAAAACCTGGCGGAAAGCCAATCAGGAGTTCCGTCGAGCTTCCCGTGCGGTAGTCCAACCGGGCGGATCGACATCCCCGATTCTCGGAACCCACCCGACCCTCGGATCCGTCGCGACTCCCATGACTCGATTCCGGGACGGCGGTCATGCGTACTACAAGCACAACGGTCGCCTGCACTCATGCCGCTTCACCGGCCGGTGCCTGGATCTGAACGGTCCCATCGGT
>JAUYKX010000038.1 GCA_030699055.1 Candidatus Nanopelagicales bacterium | reverse complement strand
GCCGGGGATGGAGCAGATCAGTGAGTATCTGAAGGCGTAGGGGCCACTCGATCGTGTGGTTGGGGGCCGTTGATCCTGCCGTTGGGGGCCAGCGGCCGCGGGTGTGGGGGCCACTGGCCCCCAACGGCTGTTCTCACCGGTTCATTGAGGCGTGTTCACGCATGTTGTGGTTGCCGGTATCGACCCAGATGGTGTTGTGGACGATGCGGTCCATGATCGCGTCGGCGTGCACTCCTGATCCCAGCCGCTGGTGCCAGTCCTTCTTGGCGTACTGGGTACAGAACACCGTCGAGCCGGTGTCGTAGCGACGTTCCAGTAGTTCCAGCAGCATGCTCCTCATCGCGTCGTCGGGGTGGTCGAGCAGCCATTCGTCGATCACCAGCAGGGTGAAGGCTGCGTACTTCTTCAGGAACTTCGTGGTCCCTTGCGGTTTGTCGCCCGCCTGCGCCCACGCTTCCTCCAGGTCGGGCATGCGGATGTAGTGGGCCCGGATCCGGTGCTGGCAGGCCTGTTTGGCCAACGCGCACCCCAGGTAGGACTTCCCGGAACCGGTGAATCCTTGGAACACGACGTTCTGCTGCCGCTCGATGAACGAGCAGGTCCCCAGCTGGGCGAGCACGTTGCGGTCCAGTCCACGTTCCTCGACCAGGTCGAGCCGGCGCAGGTCGGCGCCGGGGTAACGAAGCCCAGCACGGCGGATCAGGCCCTCGACCTTGGCGTGGTTGAACGTGGAGTGTGCCTCGTCGACGACCAACCGGAGCCGTTCGCCGAATCCCATCCCCAGCGTCAGGGTGTCGTCTTGAGCTTCGAGTGCCTCCAGCAGGGGTGCGGCTCCCATCTCGCGGAGCTTGCGCTTGGTTTCGATGTCGATGCCGTTCACTTGGCACCGCCTGCGTAGTAGTCGGCGCCGCGGACGTAGCCGCCTTCTTCTGCTGCTTCGGTCCGGGGCGTCCTGAGCTCGGCGGTCTTGTCCTGGCCTGTGGCCAGGATCGGGTGCAGGTGCGCATACCGCGGGGATCGCACCGGGCCTGCCAACGCGAGCCGGCATGCTGCTTCAACGCGTTCGGCTGAGAAACGCCGCGAGAGTCGCAGCACAGCCAGGGCGGCGTCCAGGCCTTGCTCGTCGACCGGGACGGACTCGAAGATCCGGTTCACCACGCTCACCGTCGCGGGGCCGATCCGCTCGGCCCAGCCTCTGACCCGGTCCGGGTCCCATTGGCGGTATCTCTCGCCGGCGGGAAGGTCGGCGTCGTTGGTGCGGTACTCGTTAGCTGACCCCAGCGGTAGCAGCAGGTGACTGGTCAGCCGCTCGGTGCCGCGGTAGGCCTGCAACACCCGGTCGGTGATGCGCAGGTCGACCTTGGCGCCGACGTGGGCGAAGGGTACGGAGTAGAAGTTCTTCTCCCACACCACATGACCGTTGCGGCCGACCCGGCGGCCGTAGACCCAGTGGCTGATCTCGTAGGCGGCCTGCGGCAGCGGGCGCAGCAGCGGCAGCTCCTCGGCGGCGAACACGCTCGCCCTCGAGCCGGGACGCTTCTGGAACGGCTCGTCGTTGTAGGCGCCCACCCGGCTGATGATGGCGGCCTTGAGCTCCGGCAACGAAGCGAACTGTTCATCGCGCAGGTCCGCGATGATCCGCATCGCGACATGCCACACGGTGTTCTCCACGCTGGCCTTGTCCTTGGCCTTGCGGACCCTGCCCGGCAGCACCGCCGCCGAGTAGTGCGCCGCCATCTCCCGGTAGGCGTCGTTGAGCACGATCTCGCCGTCGCGGGGATGCTTGATCACCCCTGTCTTCAGGTTGTCCGACACGATCCGCGGCACCGAACCCGCGAAGGCCTCGAACATCGCCACATGAGCCCGCAGCCAGGTGTCCTGCTTCATGTCCAGGGTCGGCTCCACGAACGCGTACCGGCTGAACGGCAGACACCCCACGAACAGGTACACCGTCCTCCTGATGCCGCTCGTCGGATCGGACAGTTGCATCGTCGGGCCGGACCAGTCGACCTCGACCGTCTGAGCGGCCTTGTGCCCCACCCGGGAAGCCACCCCGGTGATCAACACGTGACGCTGGTAGGTCCGGCAGAACCGGTCATAACCCATCGCCGGCTCACCAGCCGCAGCACACGAATCGGTGTACTCGCCGTGCAGCAGCTTCAGCGTCACCCCGACCCGGGCCATCTCCTTGTGCACCCGGTCCCAGTCAGGCTGGACGAACACGCTTTCGTGCTCGCCGCGCCCCGGGAACAACAGCGCATACACCTCGCCCTCGGGACGTTCAGCGACATCGTCCCAACCGACGCCGGCCGCGTCCGCGGCCTCCAGCACGGCCGTGATGCTCTTACGCGACATCCCCTGCGACGCCGCGATCGCCCGCCCCGACAAGCCCTCGGCCCGCAACTGCAGCACGAGTTTCGCCTTGATCTTCCGTACCATTGACGATCCGCTCCTTCCGCTGTGCGCCCTATACGCACGGCGGAAGGAGCCTAGAAACGGTGGCCCCCAACGACGCCACCACCGGCCCCCAAGCTCGCTACCGAACGATCAAACCGCTGGCCCCAGACCACACCGCCAGCGGGCCCCAGCGAGGCGAATATTCACCTGGCCGGGATCGGCCGCCCCGGTGATCGCATCGCTGGACGCAAAGCCCGATCCGCTTGCTGCTGTCGCCGCACCATCTGACACCTCCGTGATCACGAGGTGTTGCGACGACCGGTTGATTTCGCCTTGGCTGCCCGCGTCGCTGTGACACACCAGCGTGCCTGGCTCGACGGGGTGGCCGTGTCGGTCGCGGTCCCACATCGCG
>JAUYKX010000036.1 GCA_030699055.1 Candidatus Nanopelagicales bacterium | reverse complement strand
CAGGAGGACAAAGCTTTTTTCGCCGTGATTCAGAACACCAGTCCGTACGCCTACGTCAACCGGATGTCGTTCACCCTCACACCCAAGGCCACTTTCGACACCGGGCTGGACCTGTTCGCGCTGTACGACATGTCGCTCCTGTCGGTGTTCGATCACACTGCTCGGATGGCCTTGGGTCGAATGGGGGAGTCGACGAAAGGTGCCACGGTGGCCCACGATCTGGCCCGGGTTCACATCGACAGTGATCGTCCGATCGGCCTGCAGATCGACGGTGAGGGGATCGGCATGGTGGAAAGCCTCGAATGTCGCAGCGTGCCGGAAGCCTTGCGCGTCTACGTCTGACCCGCCCGTGCCGGCGGTCGGGCCAGGACCAGTTCGACAGCCAAGCCCCACATGGAAAGGCCACGTCGCTCGACCAGGGCGAACCCGGCCGTCTCGATCACTTTTTCGACCGGGATCGGGCGGCAGTCCACGAAGGTCGGGAAGTGGCGATGTGACCAGCCGTAGAGCTTCTCCATGGCGGCGGAACCGCCGTCGGCGGACATCGCCGCCACACACAGGCGCCCGTCGGGCCGTATCACCCGGGCACATTCGGCCAGGACAATCGGGATCTGGTCGTCCGGGAACAACTCAAGGGTGAAGCTCATGAACACGGCGTCGAACGACTCGTCCGGGAAGGGCAGATCGGTCGCGCTCGCCCGGCGGAGTTCCACCCGGTCGGCCAGACCGTGCTCGCGCAGCCGTCGGCCGGCCTGCTCCACCATGCCGTCCGAAATGTCGACTCCCGCCACGTGCCCGTTCGGGCCGACCAGCTCGGCCAGGGCCACCAGCACCTGACCGGAGCCGAAACCCGGTTCGAGGATCCGTTCACCCTCGGCGGGCCGCAGCATTTCCTCGACGGCCTCCCGCACGAATCGTTTCTCGCTGCTGTCGGAAAGCATTCCGTAGACCCGGCTCAGGCGGTTGTAGCCCGCCCGGGCCGTCGCTTGTTGATCCAACTTCCGGTCTTCATTTTCGGATGCGTCATTTCCGGATGCGGAACTCATGAAGCGGACCTCGATCAGGTTTCAGTTTCGGGCGGGTAGGACGGTGGCCAGCCAGTCGAACATGCGTTGGTGGAGCAGGGTGCGAGCCAGGGGCTCGCAATGGCGGTCGGCGCCTTCGTCGGCGGTGAACGCGACCAGGTGGCTGGGACCGCTGACCAACTCGGCAAGCTTCCGTGACTGGCCGGGCCAGAATTGCTCGCCTTCCGGATCGCTGATCATCAGGGGAGTTGTGATCTGCCCGGCGACGCCGGTCAGGTTGTACTGCCGCATCTTGGTGAACACGTCATACGGATTGAAGGTGCCGTAAGGACGGGCGCGGAAGTTCCACATTGCCTGAAATCCGGGATCTTGCAGACCCTGGGTCATGGCGGCGTTGAAGTCAGCGGCATCACCGGTGTCGAGAAGATCGATCAGTTCCTTGGGCAGATGAGCCATCCACGAAGCCGAGACGTCGACCACCCCGGGATCAGCAACGGCAGCGGCGAATCGATGCTCGAACGCCAGTGCCCGCGGCACCCAGAAACCGGCCTGACTGCCGCCGTAAAGCACAAGCTGGTGTGGGTCGACCTCGGCGCGATCCAACAGGAAGTCGATCACGGGAGTGATTACGGCTTCCCAGTCCGGCCGGAAGGGGATCTGGCGTTCGAACAGCATCGACTGCTGACCGGGTCCGTCGAAGAGCAGCGCGTTGAACCCGTAGTCGTGCGCCGCCTGCGCCAGGCTCCACACCCAGGTGAGCGCGCCGTCGCTGCCGTTGACCACCACCACCGTTGGGCGGCGCGTGCCATCGACGGGAAGGAAATACCCCGGCATGGTCGACCCGTCGTAGGGAATCGCGACCCGTTCCAGGGTGGGCTCGTTCAGGTCGGCGAAAGAGTCCCAGCAGCGGCGGTGGTCGCGGAAGGTTCGCCGGATCGCGTCGTCGTCGGTGCCGGACAACTCGCCGTCCTGGGCGGCGGCGTAGTAGACCGCCGCGCGCAGATAGGCGTCCCGACCTGACCGAAGGCAACCGTCTCTCCGAGCGGTATCGGCGATTGTCTCCACGCGCTGCGCCAGCGCTCGGAAGGCAGCACTCCAAGCAGTGTCGTCCCCGGCCGGGATCTGCTCCACCGTCTGGAGAATCTCTCCGACGTCTCCCAACCCGAACGCGACACCTCCGAGCATGGTCTGGACGGCGAAGTCGGCGCCGTCGTCAGTGCTGAAGGAATAAGCCACGGGAACCACCTCTCATCAACATCAAGATCGCGTCAGGTTAGCAGCCGGACGGCAGGTTGAGTCCGACCGTTTAGCCCGGCGGTGACCCGTGGAGGGGTATGCCGAAGAGTGACGAGATGCCCGATGCGAACACCGCGACGGCGATGGCCAGCAGGATGAACCCGAAGATTCGGGTCATTGCGATCATGGCTGAGGGGCTGATCGTCCGGTTCAGCGGGTTCGCGGCCAGTAGGCAGACAGCGACCAGCGCGGCAATGCCGAGGCTTCCCAACGCCAGCCCGATCGAATCGAGCGGGGACTGGGATTGCGCTTCCAGCCCGATGATGATTCCCATTGCGCCCGGGCCGGACAGGATCGGCATCGCCATCGGCGAAAA
>JAUYKX010000033.1 GCA_030699055.1 Candidatus Nanopelagicales bacterium | reverse complement strand
GTTTCGCCGGTGCGAAGCCAGTTGAACATTTTGATTGGATCGCCCAGTCCAGGTAGTGCTGGGCGTGAATAGCCCGCGCCTAGACGTTGCCCCGCATGCACGCACGCCAGCGACCACATGCCGAACAGCAGCAGCGCCGTGGCGGTACGCGACAGGTCGGGGCCGAGCACCAGATAGGCTACGTAGGCGATGCCGCACAGGGCGGCTAATGCGATCGTGGCGAAGGTGGCGCGGATGATGGTCATGGCGCGGGGAACTCCCATTTCATCCTCATTTCCAATTCCTTCGCGCTGCGGTCCCGATTAAGGCTCCCTCCGTCAAGCACCTTGATCCTTTGTCCGGTTTCGGCATCGTCTATGTAAAGCGGATGCCGGTCGTATGGCCCCTCGCCGCGCGTAACCTTGACGGCGCGCCCAAGCCGCTCGGTCAAGAACTGTTCGATTCCTTGGGGGATGTATGCCATCACGCGGCCTCCTTGGCCGGGAAGCAGATCGCTGCGTCTATCGCGTCGGCAAGGCAGTTGTTTGGGCCAATGTGAAACTTGGCAAACGCGTCGTGGTCCCACCGACCAACCGCCTTGTCGGTATCAGTCACGAATTGCCTGCCCACGAGATACACATCTTCTCCGGCCTTGGTCGATGCGTACATTTCCACAATCGTGCGCATCACGCCGCCCGTGGGGAGTTGTGACATCGGCGTATTCATGGTGTAGCCGTCTGGTCGCATCAGTACGCCTCCGGGTCGTCGTAGGACTTGGCCGGGCCGGTACGTGGCGCGGCAATCGTGATCGTCTGCACCACTTTTTCGGCGTACCTGGTGGTGTCTATCCCGTGGTTGAACATATCCACGGGGATTTCCTTGATCGGCTTCCCGTCGTCGGCCTTCGGGTAGGCGTACAGCGGGTATTCATCCTCGGTGCAGACCGGGTGTCCACGCTCGGCCAGCTTCTCGTCGCGCCCCGGTTGCCACACGCCGGGCTTGGTGAAGTCGTCGTTGCCATCAGGACCACGCGGGAACACATAGCAGCCCAGCGCGTCGCGGCAGTACGCGATGGTGTTGCCCTTTAGCCGCTCCTCGATACTCTGTATCCCCACCTCGATGCTCCCCTTGAGCGGGGTTGGCATGAGGTAATCTTGCTTTTTGACTTGTGAGCGGTCAGCGCCGACAGCGGGAAGCCCCCACATCACCCACTGCTCGATATTGGCCTTGCCGGACGGGTCACACACGAATTGAGTGACGCCGGGATAGTCGCGTTGGATGCACCGGGCCTGCGCCGCGAACCACTCAAGCGTCGTCTCGCTGCGGTAAATCTCCCGCAGGCGGTACATGCGCTTATCGTTGTCGTAGCCCCAGACCTGCAGCACGTTGGGATCGCGGTATCCCCAGTCCACCGCCGCCACATGACCTCGCATCGTCACCGGGTCGGGCTGGGGCCGGTTGGCGTGCCTCGCCGCGTCCCAGCACTCCTCGAACACCGCACCCTCAGCGGCCACCCACAGGCCCAGCAGCAGCCGGGAGCGCCGCGCGCCGGTCAGCGCCTGCAGCCGGGCGAGGTACGCTTTGCCGTACTCGGTCCAGTCCGTGCCGTCGTGCAGGGCCGGGTTGTCGGCGTGACGAGTGAGCAGGCGCACCATCGCACCATCGGACGCGCGGCGGTTCGCCCAGTGATTCGGCGCGCCGGGGTTGCAGTCGCCGATGGCGCTATGCCAGCCCATGCGATTGTGACGCAGGCGGGACGTGGCAATCTCCCAGTCCTCAATGGCAAGCTCGGTAGCCTCGTTGACGTACAGCACGTCATACTCGCTGGACTTGATCCGCTCGGGATCATCGAAGCCCAGCACCGCGACCTCTGAGCCGTTGGCGAACGTGTAAGCGCTACGGTTCTGGCGCCCAGCCCCCGCGTGGACCGCCCCTTGGCCGAACAGGTCAAGCACCCGCTCCCATGTCACGAGGATCGACTGCGACATGCTCGATCGCGTCTTGCGGGCCAGCAGCACGCGGATACCCGGATGCTGGATGCACAGGGCCACGAGCCGGGCACAGACCGCCCACGACTTGCCAGTGCCGGCCGGACCGTCGAGCAGGCACTCAGGCGGCATCGGCGATTGCCACAGGGCACGCATCGCACCACGAACGACTAGACGCCGCTCGGCCCCGGTCGATGATGGCTCGGCTGCGGCGATCATGCGGCCCCCTTGCTGGCGCGGTAGCGACGCTGGCGGGACGTGTTCGCCGCTCGGACCTGATCGGCATGGGCCTGGTCATACTTGCGATGGCGCGCATATTGGCCCGCGACAGGGGTGGAAGTGGCGATATCAGTCACAATCGCCGGTTGCCGTGGGGCCTCAGGCTTCGCAGATTGCTCCTGGGCCGGACGATCACTCACTCGCGGGGCCTGTCGCGCTGCGCTATCGCGGGTTGTCGCGCTGCGCTTTGGCGTAACGTCGCGCTGCGCTTGCTCTGTCGCTGGGAACACATGTGGATCGCGCAGCCGGTGAGCTACGCCGCATATCTTGCACTTGATAAGCGGATGCGCCATCACCCACCCCCCTCTACCTGCCGCTGGTCCGACTGGGGCGTACCCTCCATCGAGATGCGCAGCACCGTAGCCAGCGCTCCGCCGTCAGCCCCGGTAATCGGCTGCGAAGCCTTGCCGCACAGGCGATCGCACATCTCCGACCACGCCTTACGCCGCACGTTGGGCGACTCATCGAGCGCATCTAGCACGAGCCGGGCCGCAGCCCGCTTGCTCGCCGATGCGTTGCGATCCGTAGCGATCACCTCTAAATCCTCGTACCTCTCGTCGGCAATCGCCCGTAGCCATCGCAGCGGGAACGCTTGGCCCTTAGCCGTGCCCCCAGCATTGACGGGAGGGCCATCCGGCGAGCCGAACGGGGCACAGATCGCTCCGCCGTGTGGCTGCGGAATGAGCATCGGTTTTCCGGGACTGCTGTCCGGCATCCCCACATCCGGCTTAACGGGTTGTTGCTCGTCACTCATAAACCCGCCCCCCACATCTCTGCGAGGGGAGAGCATCCACCAGCCGAGTAACGGCGGGTGACTAATTGGTTGTTGACCCGGTTTAAGTCATGGCTTATAATGCTCACATGGGCCTCGCCGACACCATCGCCGACTACCGCCGTACCGTGCGCGTTGCGTTGCAGGCCCGGATTGACGCCGGGGCCACGACTCAGGGCCAGGTATCCCGGTCGCTGGGCTGTAGCCAGTCGGCCATCAGTCAGTGGCTCAGCGACAACGACGTGGCGATTTCCATCGAGAAAATTGACGCCATCGCGGAATTGCTGAATCTTGGCGACTCGCAACCCGTTTGATTTAAGTGAGTTACGAGAATCTTTCAGATTATGATTATTCCCCTTGACATGGCATAAGTAATCGCTTATGATTGTCGATGTCGGGTAATGATGCTCGACCCATGAAAGGGACTCACCATGAATCGCAACCACAGCCATTTCCAACGCGGGTCGGGCTGCTTCAAGTGTGGGTGCTGCGGGAAACAGACCAGAAACACTGGCGACAACGGGGGGTGCGGACTCTGCCCCATGTGTTATGAGGCATCTGTGTGTGAGAACGGACTGTCCGATGCTGGCCACCCCAGCCCGTGGGGCTTGTGCAAGGATTGCAAGTCGGCTCAAGAGATCAACGCCCGCTATAACGAGGAAATGGGCAAGCTCGATAAACTGGTCGCCTGACCCCCCGCCCCCTTGCCCTGACAGGCGAGGTGAGGCTTTAGCAGCGAGCAATACCGCACGCTGAATGGAGATTGAGACATGACGACCGCAACCAAAAGCCGCTACATCAACACGACCTCGGGCGAGCGCATCCGCGTCATCGACCCCGCCGGGAACCCGCTTGTCGAGGTCCCCGTCCTGAGCGGCCCCGAAAACATGACCCACGCCCGCATCAGCGTGCAGCCCGATGGCAAGTTGTGGGGCGAGTACGGCAGCCACGGCCAATGGATCGCGACCGTCATCGAC
>JAUYKX010000031.1 GCA_030699055.1 Candidatus Nanopelagicales bacterium | reverse complement strand
AGCGATTCCGGCGGCGGCGGTCCGGGCGCGCCAACGCCGGGGACCATCCCGCTGTCGGATGCCGGCCGCTTCGAAATCGGCAACCCGACGGTCACCGACGTCTGGGTCGACCCCGGCTCCGGGTCCGACTCGCGCACGGGCGCCAGCCGCTCCCAGGCGCTGCGAACGGTCACCGAGGCCTGGAATCGCATTCCTCGAAGCACCTCCCTGTCGACCGGCTACCGCCTGCAACTGGTGGCCGGGACCTATCCGGCCGGCGTGCTGCCCAATTACCTGGAAGACCGCTGGGGCACCTACAACGCACCGATAATCTTCAACGCCGCGGATGGGCCGGGAACGGTGCGCCTGACCGGAGATCTGAACATCTACAACACCCGCTTCCTGTATCTGCTCGGAGTCAACATCGAGCGAGCGGGCGACACCTTCCACTGCGAACTGTGCAGCTACGTCCTGTTGCGCGATGGCGTGTTCGCGGGACAGGGAGCTGCGCACGAAACGATCAAAGTGAATCAATCTGATCACTTCATGATCGAGGACTCCGACATTTCCGGTGCCGGCGACAACGCCGTGGACTTCGTCGCGGTTCAGTACGGCCACCTGCGCGGAAACCGCATTCACGGCGCCGATGACTGGTGCGCCTACGCCAAGGGGGGCAGCGCCTACCTGATCATCGCCGAAAACGAGATCTACTCATGTGGCACCGGCGGATTCACGGCCGGGCAGGGCACCGGTTTCGAGTTCATGACCAGCCCGTGGCTGCACTACGAGGCCTACGACATCAAGGTGTTCAACAACGTTGTTCACGACACCGAAGGAGCCGGGCTCGGGGTCAACGGTGGGTTCAACATCCTGCTGGCCTACAACACCCTGTACCGCGTCGGGTCGCGAAGTCACGCGGTCGAATTCGTGTTCGGGGCCCGCGGCTGCGACGGCAACGTGTCGGCGTGCGCGGCTCGCAACGCGTTGGGCGGCTGGGGTTCTACCGCGCCGGAGGGGGACGGCTGGATTCCGAACAACCACGTGTACTTCTACAACAACGTGATCCATAACCCGATGCCGTTCCAGTCGGCCTGGTCGCAGTTCGCGATCTACGGCCCGCGAGTCCCCCCTGCGGGCACGAATGTTCCATCACCAGCCCGTACCGATGTCGATCTGCGTATCGCGGGCAATCTGGTTTGGAACGGGCCCGGTACGAGCGTCGATCCGGGAATCGGGTCGGGCTCCGGTTGCCAGAACCCCAATCCGACCTGCAACCTCGCCCAGGTTGTCGCCGACAACGCGATCAACGCGGCGGAGCCGCTACTCGTCGACCCCTCGGCTGGTGACTACCAGCCTGTTGCCGGCGGGGTAATCCAGTTGACGCCCGCCGTGGAAATCCCCGACTTCGCCTGGGCGGATGCGCCGACGACTCCTTCGGCCCCGCCGGGCACGGCTTCCAATGTCGTTCCACTGAATCGGGCGGGTCAGCCGCGGACCGGTTGGGGGAATCCCGGGGCGTACTGAGCGCATCATGACCCGCAAATCAGACAGGAAGACCCCCGGTTAGGTATACCTAACTTCCCTGCTAATCTCCTCCCCCGTGACCATTACTGAACTCGCCGTGGGGCAGTGCGCCACAGTGTCTGGCGTGGGCGGAGACATCCGGACCGCCATACGAATCATGGAACTCGGGGTCATCCCCGGGTCGGTCGTCGAGATGCGGGGCCGGTCCTTCGGCAACCTGCGGCTCGCCGTCGGATCGACGAGGTTGGCCCTGGCCGCCGAACTGGCGCGCCGCGTGACTGTCGCTCCGATGTCGCCCGCCGAGGCAGTGCGATGACCCCCGCGATCAAGCCACAGCCAGAGGGCAAGCGGGCTCTCCTCGCCGATTGTCACGGGGCGGCTGCGGGCCGCACGGTGGTCGATGCCCCGACGATTGCCCTGGTCGGCTGCCCCAACGTGGGCAAGTCGGCGGTCTTCCGCTTGTTGACCGGGATTCGCGCCGGCGTCGGCAACTACCCGGGCACGACCGTCGATATCGGGCGAGGCGTCTGGCGGGTGGCGCCCGGGAGGCAGGTCAATGTCCTCGATCTGCCCGGAACCTACTCGCTCGATCCGATGTCACCCGACGAGCAGCTCGTCCATGACCTGTTGGTGATGGACTCGCCGGATCTGGTGATCGCCGTGGTTGATGCGGTCAATCTGGCCAGGTCCTTGTACTTGGTAGCACAGTTGCGCGAGCAGAGCGGTCGCGTGATCGTGGTGTTGACCATGACCGATGTTCTGGGAAGAAGAGGGCACCCGATAGACGTCGGCGCCCTGCGGGACGCGATCGGCGTACCGGTGGTTACGGTCGACGGGCGCAGTGGTGGGGTTCCCGCCGAGCTGGGTGAAGCTACTGTCCGGGCGCTGGCTGGTGCGCCGACCCCTGCTCGGCAGGTGGGCGACCAGTTCGCCGGAGTCGATCCCCAACTCGCCGCGGCGGCCGAGCGCTTCGAATGGGTCCGTCAGGTCGAACAGCTGGCGATGGGCACCGGGGCGTCGAGCCCGAAAACGACCGGCTCGGATCGCGTCGACCAGATTGTGTGCAACCGCTGGCTGGGGCCGATCATTTTCCTGGCCGCAATGTTCGGTGTATTCATGATCACTACCAAGGCGGCGGCTCCGCTGCAGGAGTGGCTCGCCGTCCTGGTCGAGGGTCCGGTCACCTCAGGCTTGGCGACCTTCTTCGGCTGGTTCGGGTGGGCCGACGGGGTTGTGGCCTCGTTCGTCATCGACGGAGTGGTGACGGGGGTTGGCGCGGTGCTGACCTTCATCCCCCTGATGATCATCATGTTCGGCCTGCTGGCGCTGTTGGAGGATTCCGGCTACATGGCGCGGGCGGCGGTGGTCGCCGACCGACTGATGCGGGCCGTGGGGCTTCCCGGGCGCGCATTCATCCCGATGATCGTCGGCTTCGGATGCAACGTGCCCGCGGTGGCCGCGACCCGGGTGATTCCCAATGCCCGACATCGCCTGCTGACCGTGCTGCTGCTGCCCTTCGTCTCCTGCAACGCGCGGTTGACCGTGTATGTGTTGGTGGGGACGGTGTTCTTCGGGGCGAACGCCGGATACGTCGTCTTCGCGATGTACGTGTTGTCGGTGGTGCTGGTGGTGGTCGTCGGGCGATTGCTGCGCGGGGTGATGTTCCGCGATATCTCCCCCGAACCGCTGCTGATCGATCTGCCTCCGTACCACCTGCCGATGCCCCGACTGGTCGCCGCCGTGACCTGGCAGCGGTTGCGGGCGTTCCTCCGGACGGCAACCGGGATCATCGTCATCACTTCGGCTGCGGTGTGGGTGCTCAGCGCCACCCCGGCGATCGGCATTGACCGAGGCGCCGATGGCGCGAGCGACACCGCGGGCTTTGGCCAAGTTTCGGTGGCCGACTCGCTCTATGGGCAGGTTTCGCAGGCGGTAGCCCCGGTGTTCGATCCGGCGGGTTTCGGCAATTGGGAGGCCACGTCGGCGCTGATCACCGGCTTCGTGGCCAAGGAAGCGGTAATCGCGGCCTGGGCTCAGACCTACGCCACCGACGAGCCGGCCGACGAGCGTGACCCCGGCGAACTCGGCGCGCTGCTGCAAGCGGACTTCGAAGAATCATCGGGCGGGCACGCCGCCGCCGCCGTCCTGGCCTTCATGGTGTTCCTGCTGGCCTACACACCGTGCCTGACGACGCTGGCGGCTCAGCGGAGGGAGATCGGAATGCGCTGGACCCTGTTCGGGGTCGGCGTCCAACTCGTGGTGGCCTGGACCCTGGCCGTCGCCGTGTTCCAGATCGGACGACTGCTGTGAATCCGCCCATCACCGCCTCCGCACCTGGCGGTCAGCTGCCGCCCGCGTCGGCATCGCCGTTCGATCAGGTGTTGGCCGAATTGCGGGCCGGTGCCAACTCGCACCGGGAGTTGGCGAAGCGAACCGGCATGAGCGAAGGAATGATCAACGCATTGGTCGATTACCTCAAGCGGACCGGCCTGATGACCGGCGAGGAGTTGGCCTTCGGTTGCCCGCCTCGCGGATGCTCCGAGTGCCCGTCGGCGGCCAGTGGGAATTCGGCCTGCGCGGCGGATCCAGCCGGATTCCACGAGGATCGCGATCGCCGCCGCCCGATGCTGACCGTCTTGTCACCTACCGTCCGGGCTTGCTCCCCCGAATAAAGGAGCTGGTCACGGCTCCGGCCAGTACCGGCACCTCGGGCAAATCCCAGACCTGAACGGTCTCCACTTCGCCGTCGATGAACCCGGCCTCCTTCAACAGGGCCAACAGGTCGTCGCGGACCAGGGCGCCGGCAATGCAACCCGTCCAGCTGGAGATCATCTCGTCGTACGGGTGGGGGAGCGACCGGGTGAGAACGATGTCGGAGATCGCAAGCCGACCCCCGGGCCGAAGCACGCGAAACGCATCCTCGAACACGGCCCGCTTATCCGCCGAAAGGTTGACCACGCAATTCGAAATGATCACATCAACCGAGTTGTCGGGCAGGGGAATGTCCTCGATTCCACCGGCAAGGAACTCGGCGTTGGTCACTCCGGCCTCCGCCTGGTTTCGGCGGGCCAACTCGAGCATGTCCGGCGTCAGATCCAGGCCGTACGCCTTGCCTTCGGGCCCGACTCGCTTGGCCGACAGCAGTACATCGAGGCCACCGCCCGAACCCAGGTCGAGCACGGTTTCGCCTGGCCGCAGATCGGCCAACGCCGTCGGGTTGCCGCATCCCAGGGAGGCGGCGAGGGCCGTCTCGGGGACGCCGTCGACCCCTTCCCCGTACAGGGGGCGTCCGATCAGATCGCCCTGGGTGCCGTCATTCGACCCGCAATCGATTTCCTGCGGACTGTTCGATGACCCGCAGCAACCTGTGGATACGTCTCGGGCCGCTTTCCCG
>JAUYKX010000030.1 GCA_030699055.1 Candidatus Nanopelagicales bacterium | reverse complement strand
TGTGAGATCCCCACTGCGATGTCGTCCGGCCCGAGCAGGCTGGCACTGACCATCGCCGCGTCGCGGTCGAGATGAACCCGGCAATTGACGTCGATACGCGAGAGCTTCAACGTGAGGTCTTGCGCGACGATGCCTGACGCGCCGATGCCGTACACCTCGACGCGGCGGGCGGATCGAATCCGGGACACAACTTCTTCGAGCGCAGCAGGATCTGTCAATTGCGCCGTGCCCTTGAGCTGTTCGGATTCGAACTCGGCGAGCTTGGCCATCACCTCGCCGGCCGAGTCGGCAGCAACGATGTCCACACCGAGAGGGATCGTGTCCCCGGCGCCGGACCCGCTGATGGCCGCCAGCGCGAGACGAAGCTGTGGATAGCCCTCGAAGCCGAGCCTTTTGGCTGTGCGGACCACTGTTGCCGTGCTTGTCGATGCTCGCTCGGCGAGGTCGTTGACCGTCAGGGTGGAGGCCAGACTGGGGTCGGCTTCGATGATTTCGGCGATCCGCAGCTCGGCAGGCGAGAGGCTGCTCAGTGATGCGCGAATACGAGCAAGCAGGTCGACGGACGCCGGAGCACTCCGGTCCAAAGTCATAACGCCTCGATTCGCATCGTTTTCGGAGCTGACGGCACCGATGTGATTCTAGGCAGCCCACGGCTTCCTGGCGTCAGAGATCCGAGCACACTGGCGTGACGTGCACCGGTGCACGAAGCAATGCTTCCAGGCAATCCGTGTGCGGTGAGAAAGCCGAGAACCGCGAAAGCCAATGCTTCCTTGATGTCGGAGGTGACGCCGAGTTCGTCCGAAGAGACAAGCGCGATGTCGCCCAGTTCGTCACGGAGCATCGCCATCAACGTCGGGTTCTTGGTGCCACCGCCTGACACCACCACTTCGGTAGCCGCCAGTGCTTTGACGGAATCGGCGACGGTCCGGGCGGTCAGTGCAGTCAGTGTCGCGACGATGTCGGCCAGAGACAAGGATTCGTAGCCCCGCAGTGCGGCGAGTAGGTAGTCCCGATGGAACAATTCCTTGCCTGTGCTCTTGGGAGCGGGCTGCGCGTAATACGGTTCGCTCAGTAGTTGTGCGAGCAGATCGACGTTCGGTGTGCCGGCTGCGCCCAGAGCACCTCCGAGATCGAACCACTGCTCCCCCGCGGTGAATTCGCTTACCGCAGCGTCGATCAACGCATTTGCGGGGCCGGTGTCGAAGGCAATCGGTACTGCGGCACCATCTGCCGTCGATGACGGAGCGCCTCCCGGAGCAGTGACGTTGGCGATGCCACCGAGTTTGAGCGCGACGGTACCCGAAGTTCTTCCGTTGAGCCACAATACGTCGAACGCACTGACCAGTGGTGCACCCTGACCACCCGTCGCCACGTCGCGAGAGCGCAGGTCCGACACGACCGTGCATCCGGTCTTCTCGGCTATCCAGGCCGGCTGCCCGAGCTGAAGAGTGCCCTTTACTTGCGCTCCTTCGACCCAGTGGAACATCGTCTGACCATGTGAGGAGATCAATTCCGCACTGCCACCGCACAGTTCCTCGTTCGCCCGCGCAGCGACGGCCGCAAATGCCTGTCCGATCTCGGTGTCGAGTTGGCAGATCTGACCGACAGTGGTGGACGCCGGCGGTACCGCAGCCGCCACCGCAGCCCGCAACTCACCGGAATACGGTTCGCTGACCATGCCCAGTGGGGTGAGCACAAGAGTGTCCCCGTCGATCCGGATGTCTGCTGCGGCAGCATCGATAGCGTCGTACGAAGTACCGGACATCAGGCCGATGACTCTCATGAAATATCCCTTACTCGGATCGTTTCGGCATTCGGAAAAGCTGCGGTCAGTCGACGAGTGCCCGCTTGTGGGCATTTCCTCGCAAGGTACTCAAGGCGATTGCACTGACGGCGCACGTTGCCATCACGAAGTAGGCCGGAATATCGAGATTGGAAGTTTCCTTGATCAGCCACGTGATGATCAAACCGGCGCAGCCCGAAAAGACCGCGTTGGACAGGGAGTATGCGAGTCCCAATCCGGTGTACCGAACCGAGGTGGGGAACATCTCGGAGAGCATGGCGGGTCCGGGTCCGGCGACAAGTCCCACTGCGGCGCCGGCGGCAAACACTGCAAATCCCTTGGCTGTCAGAGACGTCTGCTCGTTCTGCAGGACGTTGAGCAGCGGCAGAGCCAGGACCAGAATTATCACGGTGCCGGTGAGCATGACCGCGGGTCGTCCGATGCGATCGCTGAGTCCACCCGCGATCGGAATGGTCACCGCGAAGCCCGCATTGGCGAGCACGGAAGCAACAAGTGCCTGATGGAAAGTCGCGTTGAGCGAACTCTGAAGATAAGTCGGCATCACGACGAGGAACGTGTAACCGGCAGCAGACCACCCCATCAACCGCCCGATTCCGAGCAGAATCGCCCTGGCCGTCTCTCCGACAGTCGGCTGCACTACCGGCGCCGGCGCATCAGCTGTCGGTTCGGACTGGACTGATCGAGCACGCTCGAACGACGGCGTTTCTTCGAGCCGGAGCCTGAGCCACAGGGCAACCAGCCCCATCGGGAGTGCAAGGAGGAACGGGATGCGCCAGCCCCAGTCACTGAGCTGTGACGGGTCGAGGACAGTGGCGAGGAGTGCTGCGATACCCGCACCGGCGAGCAGTCCGAGTGCGACGGTGAACGACTGCCACGAGCCGTACAGCCCACGTCGTCCGGGCGGAGCGAACTCGGTCATCACCGACACTGCACCGCCGAACTCACCACCGGCCGACAATCCCTGCAGAATTCGAAGGACCGTCAAGAGAAGCGGTGCCAGAATTCCGACGCTCTCGTAGGTGGGGAGCACACCGATCAGGGTCGTCGCAGCCGACATCAGCAGAAGAACGATCACCAGGGTGGGACGTCGGCCGATGCGGTCACCGAGTCGACCGAACAGCGCGGCACCCACGGGGCGGAAGAAGAACGCCAACGCAAACGACGCATACGTCTTGATCAGGCTTTCGAGATCGCCGGAACCGTCGGCGCTGAAGAAGTTCGACGCGATGATCGTCGCGAAGAACCCGTACACACCGAACTCGTACCACTCGATGAAATTTCCGACGGAGCCGGCGACGAGCGCCCTGCGCCGTTTGAGCTGCGCACCATCGTTCCGTGTCTGCACTGTGATGCCCATGCCGTCCTCCGTTGACGAAACCCGAATATGCAACAAAGTTTCATCTGAACGGAGTGTAAATGTCAAGAAGTTTCACGATTGGATCTTTGCGGCTCCGAAATCACTATGCTCCCGCGAACGTGAATGCCTCCGCCTGTTCGAACTGGCCAGTGGAATCACCGGAATAGACGGTGCTCTCGTTCGCGCCGAGCCCGAGCTTTCGGACAGGCGTCCCCTCCGCGAGATCCATCGACGCCACGTCCACCCAGAAAGTATTCGGTGTCATCGCCGACTCGAAGAAATAGAGCGTGCGTTTGTGATCGACG
>JAUYKX010000027.1 GCA_030699055.1 Candidatus Nanopelagicales bacterium | reverse complement strand
GTGAATCAGCTCGTGATGAATTCCTTCACCGGCCAGCAGTTCCAACTCGGCAATCATTTCGCCTTCGTCGTCGGGCAGAAAGCGGGCATCGATCGACGCCGACGCGGAGCAGGGGATCACGTTGTGCTTGTAGCCGGCGTGGAGCATCGTGGCGTTCGCCGTATTTCGCGACGTCGATTCGAGCACCCGACCGAGCGAGCCGAATCGCACCCGCAATGATTCCGGGTCGTCAAGATCGAGCGGCTGATCCGTTACCTCCTCGATCACCGCGATGAGTTGCCTCATGGCCGAGGTCAGCCGGGGTGGCCAGCGGTGCTCCGAAATACGGGTCACCGCTCCGGCCAACCGGGTGATCGCGTTGTCTATGGCCACCAGTGACCCGTGCCCGCTCTGGCCGGTGGCGGTCAGGCGCAGCCAGGCGATGCCCTTCTCGGCCGTTTGGATCGGGTAGATCCGGTGCCTGGGGTCGAGCGCAACCGAGAAACCTCCGACCTCTCCGATTGCCTCGCCAACACCGGCCAGCAACTCCGGCCGGTGGCGAACCAGCCAGTGCGAGCCCTGCACGCAGCCGGCCTCCTCGTCGGGAACGAAGAGAACCACGATGTCGCGTCGGGGTCGGACCCCCCGACGGGCCCAGGAACGGACGACAGCCAAGGTCATGCCGACCATGTCCTTCATGTCGACCGCGCCGCGGCCCCACAACATGCCGTCCTCGTCGATCTCCCCAGACAACGGTGGATACTTCCAGCCGTCCTCGGGGGCGGGCACTACGTCCAGGTGACCATGCACGAGCAGTGCGGGCAAGTCCGGATTCCGACCCTCGATACGAACCACCACCCCGGCTCGCCGATCGGAAGTGGTGGAGAACCGGTAGGGGTCGAGACCAACCTCACGCAGGCGCATGGCGCAGTAGTCAGCCGCGTCGATCTCCCCCGGCCCGGAGTCGTCTCCGTAGTTGGTCGTGTCAATCCGGATCAACTCCGAGACGAGAGCGGCCACCTCGTTCTCGGCATCCGCTGACGTCCCGGTCCCCTGGCCCATGTCGGTCACCCGGCCATCCTGCCCCGAAACCCCCGGTCGACGGGCCAGGGGCATGCCTCGTCCGGTCCCCGAATCGGAGAGCTATTTGTCGCCAGGCGGTTCGGCGACTCGGATCGCATCATCCAGGTGAGGTCGCCAGCCGGGCGGATTGACGGCGACCACATCGGGCGGCACCAGATTGCGCGCCGCCCGCTTGAACCCGGCGAAGTACATCCCAAAGATGATCAATACGTTGGCCACTAGGTGACGGCGGCGACAAATCCGGTGAAGATCGGGTGCATTAGTTCAGCCAGGGGCCGCTCGATCGCCATAACGACGGTCGCCAGTTCCGAACTCAGTGCATTGGCGCCGGAATGGCCAAGGTGGGACATCGTTTCACCCGCGTTGACCGTGTAGATAACGCCCTCGATGATGCCGAAGACCGCGGCACTCCCCAGCGCAATCGCCAAACCCGACCACGTATCCCGCGGCGGCAATGCCGAACCACTTATGCCCGAGGAACGCGAACGGCCGACGCCTCCACAATGGCGGAGCCAGACTCGGCCGCTCGACCACCTGATCGGTCCAGAGGTGACCATCCCAGCGCCGAAGGATCCCCGGTGTGCCGTCCTGGTACCAGCCTGCCGCGCAAGCCGACCCCGCCGTTGACTGCGAGTCGATCGAGTTCTTTCGGGTGATCACCGCCGAAGTCTGCCATGGTCGGAATACCGAACGCCAATCCCAGAATCGTTGACGCAAACGCGGTTGGATGTCGACCCTCAAACCCGGGGCATCCCGGAGCCGGCCGAACGCTAGGGGGCGTTGGTACGCTGTCGGCTGCACGTCGGTTCCGGCCAGTCAACCCGGGACGGCGTACCCGGGTCCGGGTGGCGGAATAGGCAGACGCGCTAGCTTGAGGTGCTAGTGCCCGTTAAGGGCATGGGGGTTCAAGTCCCCCCTCGGACACTTTGTGATCGTTATTGAATTTCGCACCCGATGCGGCTGAATGCACTACGGACTCCGGATTCGCGCGAAATCCTTGAACATCGCCCAGCGGTACCGCTCGGTTGCCAACATTTGTCGCCAAGGCACTTTGCCCCAGAGCGATACCAAGTCTCTTCCGGCGTTTCCGCGAGATACGAGGTGCGAATCCGCGACGAGGACGATGCGAATCCGCGAACTTGGCCATACTCCGGTGCATGAACTCGGGACCCCCGGCGATCGGCGAAATCAACCGCAGAGCACACGCTCTCGTTGACGAATGTCTTACGGACACCCCCGTCGTGATCGTCGAGGGTGCTCGGCAGGTGGGCAAGAGCACGCTCGCCAAACAGGTGGTCTCGGCGCGTGGCGGCCGAATTCTCACCCTCGATGACGAGGATTTGCTCGCGGCCGCCCGTTTCGATCCCTCGGCGTTTGTCACCACGCATGAGAGGAAGGCCTCTTGGTTGTCGACGAGGTACAGCTTGCGCCGCAACTGCTACGCGCAGTGAAGGCAGCAGTTGACAGAAACCGCAGGCCTGGCTCATTCCTCCTCACCGGTTCTGCGAACCTTCTGACAATGCCCGGTGCCCAAGAGAACCTGGCTGGTAGGGCTGAGACGATTCCGTTGTACGGATTCAGTCGCGGCGAATTGAACGGCACTGACGACTCCTTAGGGGATGCCCTGCTCAGCGGCGACGAGTCACGCGTGGCCAACCGTCACAGCACATTGAACCGAAACGACTACCTGGCGCTCGTGGAAGCTGGTTCATACCCCGAGGCGCTGAGCCGACCAGCAGGGCGGAGGCGCTCGGCTTGGTTCGACAACTACGCCAACCGAATCCTGAGCCGAGACGCTCGACAAGTGAGCGCTTTGGCCCGCCTCGACCGGCTTCCGATGTTGTTGCGCGTCCTGGCGGCCAACACCTCAGGAGAGCTTGTGAAGGCACGAGTCGCAGCAGATGTTGGTCTCCCCGAGACCACGTTGCCGCCCTACCTGGACCTACTTGAGTCTCTCTACCTGATCCACCTGCTTCCGTCCTGGGGTCGAAACCTACGCCGACGTGTGGTCGGACGACCGAAGGCTGCCCTGTTGGACTCGGGCCTGGCCTGCAGGCTGGGCGGTCTGCCTGCCGAGGCGATGACAATAGGATCGCCCGACGCAGTTCGCGCCGGTGCGCTGCTGGAGACTTTCGTCGCAAGCGAACTGCGCAAACAATCACATTGGGCAGCTGATCGCTTCGGTATCTTCCATTACCGTGAACGCACGGGAGTTGAGGTCGACCTCGTTCTTGTGTCGCTTGCCAGCATGATGGGACCACCGGGTTGCCAGGTGTATGGGACCACCTGGATGTGTTGGTGAGCATGGTTTAACCGGCTTCCGGTGTCAACAGGGGCGCGCTGCGGGTGGCGTTGTTTCGTTGCCGGTATGAGGGCCCTTCGATGATGAGGGTGTGGGCGGCTGCGGTGAGCCGGTCGATAGCGGATTGGGCCAGGAGTGGGTCACTCATCATGGTCAGCCATTCGGAGGGTTCGCGGTTTGAGGTCACGATGGTGGCGCCTTTGCGGTGGCGTTCGACGATGAGTTCGTAGAAGTCGCTGGTCTCGGTTGGGTTTAGCGGACGTAGGGCGAAATCGTCGAGGATGAGTAGGTCGGCGCGGACGAGTTTTCGCATCTCGGCGTCGAGGGAGTTGTCCAGGCGTGCGCCGCGCAGTCGGGTGAATAGTTTGTCGGCGCGGGAGAAGATGACGCTGTGGCGCCGCCGGATTCCGATGTGTCCGAGCGCGGTTGCCAGGTGTGTTTTGCCTACTCCGACGGGGCCGAGGAGCAGGACGCCGTGTCCGGCTTCGGTGAAGCGCAGGCTGGCCAGATCGGACAGTAGAGCCCGGTCGTAACGCAGCCCGTCGGGTTCGTCCCAGGTGTCTAGGCGCATGAGTGGATCGAGTCCGGCGGTGCGGGCGCGCAGCATCGCTGAGCGTGATTCGCGGCGGGCGACCTCATCGGAGAGCAGCAGTTCCAGGAACGCCCCGTGACCCATTTTGCGTTGGCGGGCCAGCGCGAGACGCTCGGGCAATGTGTCACCCAGCCCGCCGAGTTTCAGCGCTCGCAGGATCTTGTTCAGGTCAGCGCCGACCGGGTCGATCGGCCCTATGTTTTCCGACGCCGTGGCGGTGTTCATGGTGGTCATTTTGTGGTTTCCGATTCTGTGTGGGCGGGGCTCGCGCCGCCGCGGATGAGGGTGAGCTGGGTGCCGCCTGTCATGGCGTACTCGCCGGGGTCACGGGCGAACCGGCTGGTTGCCGATCCGGCCGCAGCAGGTAGCACGGTGACGTCACGTTCGGTTGCTTTATCAAGCATCGAGGCGATCTTTGTTACGGAGACGACATCGAGGTCCAGCGCCCGTGAGCACGCCGCCTCCACCGGCCCTGGTCCGTAACGGCGGACCAATCCTTGGAGTCGGTAAACCGAACGCATCCGTGTCCAGGGCAGAGGATCGTCGAGCAGCCGTTCGGCATAGATACCGATGCTTTCCCCGTGCCCAGCACAGGTCGCGATCAGCTTGGACAGGTCCCGCATCGCATAGCCGGTCCGCTCGGCGGGAAGGTCAGTCGCATCGGTGGATCGGGCTCCCGCAGGCTGGCGGGGGTGGATTTTGACCAGGACGCCACCGGCGAACAGCTTCACCAGTTCACTGTCGGCGCGAGCATCCAGATACTGCCCGATCCACTGTCCCGGAACCGAATACAGTGACCGGGCGACCTCGACGTGGAAATCGCGGTGAACCTTGACCCGGGTGAAGACTGGCACGTCATACGGCGCCGGAATCGGCAGCATGCACCCCACCTCAAGCTGGGTGAAGGTTTCGGCTGGGCGGGCCGCGGTGGTGCCGTGGATGCGCATCCCGGCCGTGTCAGCACACCAGGCCGCCACCCGGGCTTGGGCGTCGGCGAGGTCGGTGAACGTTTCCCCGGCCCAGAAGTTACCGCGCACGTACTGCACGGCCCGTTCCACTCGTGGCTTGTCCTGCGGGCGCCGGACCCGAGCGGGGTCGGTGGCGAAACCAACATGCTGGGCGTAGTCCAGCCACCCCTTCGACAGCTGCGGATTCACCGCGTCAGCCTTGGTGACGACGGCTTTGAGGTTGTCCGGAATCAGCACCCGGAACACCCCGCCGAAAAACTCCCACGCAGCCTCGCACCCAGCAACCACAGCCGACAGCGTCTGCGAATAAGTCAGCCACACGAACATGTGCCGCGACAACACAGCAGTGAAGATCAACGCGTGCACCCGCCGCCGCTTGCCGGTCACCGGATCAGTCAGCAAACCCAGCTGCGCGAAATCGATCTGACACTCAACACCGGGTTCACCATCGTTGATCCGCACGGTCGTGGATTTCACCTTGAACCCGCAGCGCTCGACCGCGAAACGGTGCAACGTGCGATACGGGACCACAGTGCCCGTCCGCGCCAACAACACGTCGATCTTCACCACCGACAACGGCTCCCGGCCCGGAGCGCCCTGCACCCACCGGCGGATCTCGTCTTCGCGCCCGACCAGTGCGTCCCACGACGCGCCGTGGCCATTAGACCTGGCCGGGCGCACAACACAAACCACCGCTGCCACCAGCTCATCAGTGATCTGTTCGCGACCCCCTTCGCGAGACAACCCAGCGGCCTTCGCCGCCTCGACATAGCGGCGCACCGTCTTACGGTCCAACCCCGCGCGCTCACCAATAGTGCGCAGCCCCGCACCCTCCAGCCACGCCCGCAGCACTTCCCGAACCTCAACCACATTGACCTCCCTGAAACCCACCGCTGCCAACCTCCGCATCGAAGAACATGAAGCGAAGATCCAACGGCAGAACCAAGAACCCACTACCGCAACACGCCGACAGGTGGTCCAATAACTGGCAACTCAGGTGGTCCCATGAACCTGGCAGAAAACCGATCAAACCGGTCCCATGCACATGGCAGGCGACAGT
>JAUYKX010000024.1 GCA_030699055.1 Candidatus Nanopelagicales bacterium | reverse complement strand
AGCGATTGTGAGTGTGCTCATTTTCAGGCAGCCTCGCCTTGCGGTGAGGCGGTCCCCGTCTTGCCCAGCGGTTGCCGGTGCGGGGTTGACGCTTCACGGCCTGCTGCGTCGCCCGCCGCCGCGGCACTTGCCGGCGCGGGTTCGGTCTCCTGCACGGCTCCACGTCCTGCCACCGGACCACTCCCGGCGGGCCTCGTTTCACCCAGCATGTGGGCCTGGCCGAGTCGGGCCAGGTTGATCGCGGCGTTGAGGTCACGATCAATGATCAAACCGCATGTGTCGCATGCGTAGGCGCGTTCGGACAGCAGCAGTCTTGGCTTTCGGCTACCGCAGCCAGAGCACAGTTTCGAGGATGGATACCACCGGTCCGCTTCGACCAGAACTGATCCGTACCAGCGGGTCTTGTAGGCCAGCATGCGTCGAATATCGGCGAGCGCCGCGTCGGCCAGCGCCCGGTTCAGGCCCTTCTTGCGGGCTCCGCCATTGGATTGCATCCCGGCGGCGTTGAGTGTCTCGACTGTGATGACTTGGTGCTGTTGAGCGAGAGCGGTGGTGGCCTTGCGCAGCGCGTCGCGGCGGATGTTCGCCGCCCGCGCATGAGTCTTGCCGATGCGCGATTGAGTGCGCCGCCAGCGGTTCGACGGAACCTGCCGACGCTTCGTCTCAGGGTCGTACGTTCCTTGCTGACGGGCGCCTTTGCGCTGGAGCTGCCGCAGCCGTGATTGCGCGCTCTTCAGGCTGCGAGGAGCCGTAACCCGGTCCAGTTCGTTCCCGTCCCCGGATGCGACAACGAGCAGGTCTTTGACTCCGGCATCGACACCTACCAGCGAAACGCCTCGGCTGGCGACGGCAAGGGTTCCGGCAGCGCGCTGCACCACCACTTGAAACGATGCGTGCCACCGGCCTGCGCTGTCGCGGGATACGGTCACTGACAGGATGCGAGCGGTTCCCGCCTCCAGTCTGCGGGCGAGCTTGCGGGTCGATTCGTGCGTGCGGATGACCCCCAGCCGGGGCAACGTCACATGATGGCGGTCAGCCTCGATCCGGATCGTGCCGGTGGTGAACCGCACCGACGCGCGATGGCGGCGGGAATGAAACCTGGGGAACCCGACCGGCCGTCCCGCCCGCCGACCGGTGCGGGATTTCGACCAGGCGTCCAGGGAGCGGGCCAGGGAATCCAGGCCGGTGTTGTACGCCTCTTTCGAGTTTTCACCCCACCACGGTGCGACGGCTTCCTTGCGCTGATTCCAGATCTTCCGCAGCGAGGGCAGCGACCAGCCCAAAGCCGGTGTCAGCTCAGCTTCAGCGATGCCGTAACTGCGCTCGGCCGTGCGCTGGTCCATCACTGCTTTCACCAGGTCGAGCATGTGATTGCGGGCGAACCGGTACGCCTGCACCACCCAACCATCGGGAATCTCGAACCGGGCCACCTCAACCCACCCCACCCGGTTCCTGTTTCGCGCACGTCACCGCGCGCATCGCCCGATTACGCGCACCCCGGCGCCCGTACAAACGCGCGCAGAACGACGTCAGAACGTCGATCATGTCCCGCACCAGGTCGTCAGTCGTCTCACCTGGATCCGCGACCACGATCCGGCGTCCCTGCGCCGACAGGGCCGCCTCCAGATGCTCCACCCCGAAACGGGCCAGCCGATCCCTGTGCTCCACGAGCACCACTGTCGCGGAAGGGTCCGACAACACCCGCCGCAACTTCGGGCGCTTACCGTTCAACCCGGACCCGACTTCGGTCACAACTTCACCGACCGTGTGACCGTTCGCGCTCGCCCAGGCCGTCAACCGGGCCACCTGCCGATCAAGATCAGACCGCTGATCATGGGAAGAGACGCGGGCGTACACGACCGCCCTGCCCGACTCCGACGCCGCCCGGGCCTCCACCCAGATCGTTCCCGATGTCAGACGGCGAGCGGGCACAGGCATCCGATCCTCACGGAACCACCGGTACGCCGTCTGCGGATGCACCCCATTCGCCCGCGCCCACTCAGCCAACTTCACCCGCTCAGCAAAACACACGTACGAGCACATTCAGTCACAAACCACCGAACAGTTCGCAACCCTCAGGCGCGTTTCAGAGCACGCTCCAAACCCTTGGTAATCGTCTTGAGCACCGACACCCTGGCGAAGGGCTTGTCGTTGGCCGGAACAACGTGCCAACGGGCCCCCTCGGAACTGGTCCGCAGGATCGCCTGATCAAGGGCCTTGACGTACTCATCCCATCGGTCGCGGTTCCGGTAGTCCTCTTCGGTGATCTTGTACTTCTTGTAAGGGGTGACTTCCCTGGCTTTGAACCGAGCCATCTGCTCTTCGGGCGAGATGTGGAGCCAGAACTTCGCCACGTAGTACCCACGCTCGACGAGCTGCTCCTCGAAATCGTTGATCTCTTCGTATGCGCGCTGCCATTCCGCGGGTTGAGCGAAGCCCTCGATCCGTTCGACCAACAGCCGGCCGTACCAGGTCCGGTCAAAGATGACCAGCTTTCCTGCCGGTGGCACGTCTCGCCAGAATCGCCACAAGTAGTGGTACCGATTCTCTTCTTCGGTCGGGGCCGCGACGGGTACCACCCGGTAGTCGCCAGCTTCCAACGAACCGGTGATCCGGCGGATCACTCCGCCTTTTCCAGCCGCATCCCAACCCTCGAACGCCAGGACCGTCCCTACCCCCCGCTCGCGCGCTTCGATCGCCAGTTGATGTAGTCGAGCCTGGTACTTGACCAACTGCTGTCGGTACGTCTCCCGGTCCAAGGCCTTGCTCAGATCGACCCGGTTGAGCACAGAGGCCTCGCCGTCGACATCGCCGAAGATCGCGGGTGAAAGCTCCGGTCCGCGAGACGCCGGTTGCTCAAGTCGCGCGGTGAGCGCGGCCAAGATCGTCCGAGCTACGGTCAGGTCGCGGTAACGGGCGTTGGTCGACTCGACGACCGTCCACGTTGCTCCCACTGTGCTCGTCTCACGCAATAGCCGTTCGACCAGTGGCGTCGCACCGCCCATCTGCTCGAGCATGACCCAGTCCCGCTCGTCCACCCACCAGCCGTCATCCGGGTTGCGCTCGGCTCGACGCAAACGTTTGCGCTGCTCCTTTTCCGGCGTGTGGAGGTAGAACTTCAACACCAACGCACCGTCAGCGACCAGCTCGCTCTGCATCTTGGCCACATGGCTGGTCCATCGACTGAATTCGCGCTCACCGATCTCGCCAAGTAGGCGCATCGAAATCATCCGCATCAAACCGCCGGCGAACACCGCCGTCCCACCCTTCGGGGGAAGTGTTCGCCATAAGCGCCACAACTGCGGGCGAGCCGACTCCTCCTCGCTCAACTCAGCGAAGACGTGGGTCGTGATGAAGCGAGCGTCCATCCACTCGTTGATCCGGTTGACCACTTCGTTGGCCGCGAAGCGGTCGTCGCCCGCGACCCAGATGATCAAAGGAAATTCGGCGTTCCGCAAGTCGTACTGTGCGTTGACCAGGTCAACCCGCAGTTGGGGAACAGCTTCCTTGTACTCCGCTTTGCTGACTTTGTTACCCACTGCCGCCACGTCCAGCATGGCCGCCTCCCGTCCGTCTCACCGCACCCGATCACAAGCCGTCGCGCGCCAGCATCCCACCGTTGAGCGCCGGAAGTCGGGTCATGGCCGCTGGCCGGGCGACAGGGGTGGTCGCCCACGGCCGGTTACTGCCGAAGTGGCTTGAGCGCCGCTGCCCACGACTCGAGCTGATCGAAAACGGTGACGAGAACCGCCTCGTGCCGTTCGTGAGGGGTGAACTCGGAGAAGTCCCGGAAGTCCTCGAATAGCGACATCATCACCTGCGGCCGAACCGTGGCGACCGATACCTCGGACAACACCAGTCGCAGTTGTTCGACCGCCCGCACCCCGTAGGCCGACCCGTAGCTCACGAAACCCGCAGCCTTGTTCCCCCACTCGGCGAAGATGAAGTCGATGGCGTTCTTGAGGGCCGCGGGTAGGCCGTGGTTGTACTCCGGGGTGACGAACACGAAACCGTCGAACCGCGCGATCTCGGCGGCCCACCGTTTGGTGTGCTCCTGC
>JAUYKX010000023.1 GCA_030699055.1 Candidatus Nanopelagicales bacterium | reverse complement strand
CACGCGTTCGCGGCGCGAAGCGAGTTTTTGTCGCCTCGTACCTCCTCGCGCACGGACTTTTTCACGAAAGGTTGCACGCTGCGGGAGCCGACGGTGTCACCGAACCGCTCGGTGTCGACCAAGGAGTGGTGGACCTTGTCGTGAATCGGTATGAGAGTGCGCGAGGGGAACTAGTATCGCTGCATGACGTCTCACTCCGTAACACCGACGTATGCCGACCTGGTCGCAGCGGTTCGTGAATCCGACGTCAAGGCACAGGCTCTCATCGGTGAACTGACCGAAGAGCAGGCACGTGAGCCTTCGGGGCTACCCGGCTGGAGTCGGGGCCACGTCGTCACCCACCTCTCGCGCAACGCCGATGCGCTGGGCAGATTTGTTGCCGGAGTGCACAGTGGCGAACCGGGCGAGATGTACCCGGGGGGACCGGACGCGCGCAACGCTGCAATCAACGAAGGTGCCGATCGCCCGGCGGAGTTGTTGGCACTCGACTATCGCTTCTCGGGGACGAGACTGGTCGACGCATTGGCTGACCTCCCGACAGATCGACTGGACACGCCGGTTCCGTGGCGCAAACCTGTCACTGCATTCGATCTACCGATCCTGCGCTGGAACGAGATCGAGATTCACTTGCTCGACCTCGACATCGGTTACACCTGCCACGATTGGCCGGCCGCGTTCGTGGAATTCACGCTCGCCAGTCAGTTGGGCGCACTAGAGACGGCTGTTCCGGGTGTACGAGTGCCGTCACTGTCCGACGCGGAGACCTTGGCGTGGTTGGTCGGGAGGCCGACGAGAGTGGGGCTGCCTACCCTGCCTGCCTGGCCGTTCTGAGATACAGCCGTTCTGAGAGTTAGAAGAGGGTGGGGGCGCTGACGTCGTTGCGCGCTTGGGCCAGTCGCGCACTCCACCGCTTCACCAACCACATCTCGACGATCTCGGGTTGGGTGCCGGCGGCATAGGCCCAACTGTCGAGCAGTTCGCAGTACCGGCGGTAGCGGCGCGTCGTGAATCCGGTGACGGAAGGATCCTCGAGCCAGCCCTCGTGGATGAGCGTCGAGACGCCGTACTGGTCGATCATCTGAGCGCGTCGGCCTTCGTCCTGTACGCCCACCGCCCACATGAATGCGGCTATGAGCGATACCCCGACGCCGGGGGTGAGTGGCCAACCCGACCAGGTGTCACGCCGAACGACGGGCATGGACTTGTGTTTCGAACAGTGATCGAGAATGGCTGTGATCTGGGTCAGTGGGTCCTCGTCCTCGCGGTGATGCGGGTTGAAGACGTTGGGGAATCGCCGCGTGAATCGTCTGCTCTCGTGCGAGCCCTGCCAGGCTGCGCAGAGGAACAGCAGTCCGAGACCGTCGTGCTGGGCGACGACGAGATCGCTCGACGGGCGAAGGTCGTTGCGTTGAACGATGGCTCGGCCTTCGGTGATCACCTTGCCGTCCAGATCGCGCCCGCGCAGGCTGATCGTGTGGCCGGCATCCTCGAGGTGCGCGTTCCACCAGTCCAGGTCGACGGTCGCTTCGTCGTCGAGGACGTGCAGTGGAAAGGTGCGGGAGCGGCACCACTCGACCAATGCGTCCGGCGGTTCGAATCCTTCGTCGACACGATTCATGGCGCGATGATCCCACGAGTCGCCGACAGAAACCCGTCGACCTGATCGAACCGGACACTCGCGGTACGCTCCGCTCATGAAATTGGCGTCCTCGCGGGTGCGGTCGGTGCTGTGGATTGCGGCCTTCGCCCTGACGGCCTCGAGTCTGAGCGGATGCATCGGTGCCGTCGACCGGATGGATTTCGAGGATCGGATGCGTGAACGTGGCGGTGGGATGACGTCGGATCTGGTGCGGAACGGGTTCGACAGCCTCGCAGAGCGATACGGCGTCGACGCGGTGGCGGTGACCAGCGTCGACATCAGTCCGATCGAGACGCTCGGCGTCACCGTTCGAGACCCGGGGAAGCCGTCGCAGCTCGACCGGTTCTCTTTCGACGGCGTCATTCTCGGCGAGCCGAGCCCCGTGCAAGTGAGCGTCACCGAAAATCTTGATGCACGATCGTTCACGTTGGATCAAGTGCCGGCATTGGCGAACGTCGAGAAGTTGGTCGACGACGCGCTGGCGAGCAGCGGCATCGACGAGGGTGAAGTCACCGGGATCTCGGTCGGTCGCACCGAGGCGATACACGCCTCCGTGATGGTGGAATCCTCACGCTCTCAGGTGCTGGTGGTCTTCGACCCGGACGGAACTCCCTTTCTGGTGCCGCCGATGTGAGCCGCCGTTTCGTTCCGCTGGTCATCTCGGTGGTGGTGATCGTGGTCATGGGAATCTTTGCCGCACTGTTGTCTTCGGTGATCTGGCCCGGGCAGGTGGCTCACTTGGCGCCGATCTTCTGTGAAGATCCGACATCGAGCGCGATGGTCGTCTCGGATGCCTTTACCGACGGCGACGGTACGTCCACCAATTTCACGCTGTATTGCGTCGGGCCGCGCGGTCAGACCGTCGATGCCGGTTGGCTGCTTCCGTTCGTGGTGCTGTGGGGCGTGTATTCGCTGGTACTCGCGGTCGGTGTCGCCGTGATCGTG
>JAUYKX010000021.1 GCA_030699055.1 Candidatus Nanopelagicales bacterium | reverse complement strand
ATGCGTAGCCGCCGGTCACCGTGAAGATCGAATTTCGGGGGCCCCGGTTGACATCCGTCACCAGCAACGCCTCGGCGCCGTCGACGTCGGCAATCGCCACCCTTTTTGCCAGGTCGCCATTGGCGTTGACGATCGCGCTGTCCCAGGCCACATCGGCCTTGATCAGGGGTACTCGGTTCTCGATCGCACGGAAAGTCAGGGTCTGCCAGCGCAGATCCCTGATCGACGCGAAGTCGATCGCCGGTACCGCCAGGATGTCGGCACCGCCGAGAGTGTCGAGTCGGGCCGAACTGTTGGGGAAGTCGTGGTCGAAACAGATCAGCAACCCGAGCTGACCGACAGGAGTCTCGTACGTCGGGAACAAGTGAGGGGTCTTGAATTTCTCTCCTTCAAGAACCACCGGGTGGATCTTGTAGTAAGGGGGCGTGAGAATTTCACCGGAGGGCAACCACGCGGCCGCCATGTTCGGTGACGCTTCACTGGGCGACAACGGCTTGTAGCCGGCCACGATCGTGGTGTTGGTGCTCTTGGCCAGCTCCCCCACCCAGTGACCTTCTTGGGTCGTCACGTCGTATTCCAGGATCTCCTCCGGCCACACGACTAGCTGAGCACCCTGAGTCACCGCGCTTCTGGTCATTCGCTCTAGCTGGGTGCGCAGCCGCTGGTTTCGGGCGATCTCACCGGGCGTGCCCTGCTCGGCCCTTTCCCCCATCGGGCTGCGGTTCTCGTTGCCCGTCTGCGCCGCCGCCACCCGAACCTGCGGCCCAAGTTGACTATTCACCTGCCAGTAGATGGCCAGGCTGGATCCGATCCAGACGATGGTCACGCCGAAGGCGATGATCGACGACCACTTGACGGTCCGGGCCGGAATTGCCACCGTAGCCAGACCCGACCACCGTCGGTCGATCCACTTGAAGATCAGCAGCGCGACTCCCGCGTTGAACATGATCAACAAGAAGCTAAGGGCCGGGGTGCTCAGAATGCTGACCGGCTGAGCCAACGAAGGAGCAGGCGCCAACCGGTAGGCGAGCCAGTAGTTGTCACCGAACAGCAGGTTGCTCCCGAACACCGTCTCCAGTGCCACCCAAAACAAGGGTAGTTGAACTATCAACCACTTGTAGCGGGTGCGCTCGGCGAATGGCCGCTCGAAGATACCGAAGATCCACATCGGTATCGAGAAGATGATGGAAACGACAAGGATGATCAGGGCGCCGCCCACTGGCCCGCCCACATAGGTCGCCAGACTTCCGCTGTACGTGAAGAGCGAGAGCCAGTATCCGAAAAACGCGATTCCGACCGCCAGGCCCGACATCCGGCGGGACAACAGCCGGTACTGGGCGACGTACATCGGCACGAATGCCACGATCACCAAGGGCCACAGCGAGCCGTGGCCGTCGCACATGACGAACAGCATCAAGCCGCTCAACGCCGACAGGACCAGGCCCAATAGTGTGCGTTTCCTGCTGGTGACCGGCCCGCTCGGTGCCTCGTTGGCCACTGGTGTGGTTGCGGTCGTGGTCGCCTCAGGTGGTGTCACAGTGGGCCCCTCTGGTCGGCTCTGGAGGGCGGTTGCGCGGTCAGGCTACGGCATTCACCGCGAACTGAACCTCCTGCCAGTCGGGCCAACCGTTGGGGTATCGGGCGACGTTCGTGTGACCCGCGATTCCGCCGGACTGAATCACCCACCCGTCCGCGATCAGAAGTTGCGCGTGTCCGGCAGCCCCGCCGCTCGCCGCGATGCCCCCTTCGCCGCGCCACATGATGTTGATGTCGCCCGACTGCGGGGGCCCCTGAACCGGTTGGATGAAAGCCGGTGGGTTCGCATAGGCGGGCGTCCAGGGCAGCGTCAGGAAGGCGCTGATTCGCGCGCCCCAGTAGTAGGCCCGGGCGATGAAGTT
Source organism: Candidatus Nanopelagicales bacterium (assembly GCA_030699055.1). GTDB lineage: Bacteria > Actinomycetota > Actinomycetes > S36-B12 > UBA10799 > JAUYKX01. Next base: position 3,605 of record JAUYKX010000021.1, on the reverse strand, counting down.
GGCGCAATGAAAGGTGGGAAAGAGCTCATCGTCGACCGGGGTCCAGGTCATCGAGTACGGAACTCCCAGGTGGTTGAACGCCCACACGATGGCCCGGGCGGCGGCAGGCGAGCGGGCCTGCTTGACCGACATGCGGCACAGCCGACGGACACCGATCTGCTCGGCCCCGTCGGTGAGCGAACCCGGCGGCGCCACTTTCGGGCACGTCATCGGGGTAGTCGTCGGTGCCAGCGGTTCCGGCCCGATGATGGCGGCCAACTCCTCAAGCCGAGCGACAGCCTCGTCGCCGATCCGCTGCGCCTCTGTCATGGCATTCGTCGCTGTCGCCCGGGCCTGCTCCATCTCCGCTCGAAGCTGGTTAGTGCGCTGAAGCACCGCGACCGCCTCCCGCAGCTCCCGGGCCTGGACGTTGCCCACCGAAGCGAGCAGGATCTGTGCCTCAGCCAGGCTCTCCTGATCCCCGGCAGCCAACTTGATCAAAACGTTGGCCACCTCCGCGTCCCGCGCCGCGATGTAGGCCCACCGCGCGTAGCGCTCGATTTGCCGCTGGGCGGTCTCGGCGGCGGCCTGTTGCTGAGCCAGCTCACGAGCCAGGAACGCGAGCCGCACGTCGGCGTCGACCTGTTGCTGTTGCGCCGTCTGGTACTGGGCCTGGGCGGCAGCGAGCTGATCGCGCAAACTGACAGCATCAAGCGCGACAGCGCCCGCATCAACCGCCAACCCCGTCAACATCGCGGCAGCGGCCAGCGCCGCCACGGCCTGCCGCCATCGGTTGCCGTGACCGGTCCGTCGCTGTCTGGTCATCTTTCCCTCACCGGGACCTGTATCGGCACAAATCGACCGTTCCTGATGCCGTCATCGATTTGAATGCGCCGGGGTGGTGACTCGTCCGGCATCCCGGAGCGGACTTTGCCACCATGAGCCGCGACCGACCGACCTACCGGATGGAAAATGATGACTACTGATACCCCAGCAGCGGACACCCCCGAGTCGATCAAGGGCAAGTTTGTCTATGCCTTCAGCGAGGGCAGCAAGGATCTGAAAGATCTATTGGGTGGGAAGGGCGCGAACCTGGCCGAGATGACCCGGTTGGGCATTCCAGTTCCCCCTGGTTTCACGATCACGACCGAGGCCTGCCAGGAGTACCTACGCACCGGCACGGAACCGGCGGTACTGCAAGCTCAGATCGACTCGGCGTTGGCCGGCCTCGAAGAGCGTGCCGGGCGAAAGCTGGGCGATGCCGCTAATCCACTCCTGGTGTCGGTGCGTTCGGGAGCCAAGTTCTCGATGCCCGGAATGATGGACACCGTTCTGGACATCGGGCTGAACGACAACACCGTCTCGGGTCTCGCCCGCCAGGCCGACGACGAACACTTCGCCTGGGATTCCTACCGGCGCCTGATGCAGATGTTCGGCAAGACAGTGCTGGGGATCGACGGGTCGCTGTTCGATGCCGCCCTCGAGGGCGCCAAGGAGGCCTCCGGTGCGGTGGCTGACATCGACATCCCGGTCGACCATCTGCGCACCCTCGTTGACCAGTACCGCGCAATAGTGCGGGAAGCGACCGGCAAGGACTTCCCGCAAGATCCGCGAACCCAGCTGAACATGGCGGTTCACGCCGTCTTCCATTCGTGGAACACCGACCGGGCGCGGCTGTACCGTCGGCAGGAAATGATCCCGGACGACCTGGGGACCGCCGTCAACGTCCAGATGATGGTTTTCGGCAACGTCGGAGAAGGATCGGGAACCGGTGTGGCCTTCACCCGCGACCCCGGCTCCGGCGCCCGCGGAATTTACGGCGACTACCTACCCGATGCCCAGGGCGAAGACGTCGTGGCCGGGATCCGCAACACGCTGCCGCTTTCGGCTCTCGGCGAGACCGACCCCAAGAGCTACCAGGAACTGCTCGACATCATGCGTCGCCTGGAGGAGCACTACCGCGACCTGTGCGACATCGAGTTCACCGTGGAAAAGTGCAAGCTGTGGATGCTCCAAACCAGGGTGGGCAAGCGCACGGCCGGGGCTGCTTTCAAGATCGCCATTCAGTTGGTCGACGAGGGCGTGATCGACATGGATGAGGCGGTGCGGCGGGTAAACGGGGCTCAGCTCGCCCAACTGATGTTCCCGCAATTCGACCGGAGCGGTGAACTGACCCTGTTGACCAAGGGTATGAACGCCTCACCCGGAGCGGCCGTCGGCGAGATCGCTTTCAGCACACCGGAGGCGGTGGCTCGCGCCGAATCCGGAACGGACGTGATCCTGCTGCGCAACGAGACGAACCCGGACGATCTAGCCGGGATGGTCGCCGCCCGAGGCGTGCTTACCTCTCGCGGCGGCAAGACCTCGCACGCCGCCGTCGTGGCTCGGGGGATGGGCAAGACCGCCGTTTGCGGTGCCGAGGAATTGTCGATCGACACCGAGGCCAAGACGGTCACTCTTCCGGACGGTCGCACCCTCAGCGACGGCGACGTGGTCAGCATTGACGGCACCACCGGCGAGGTGTTCCTGGGAGCCGTCCCGGTCATGCCGTCGGCAGTGGTCAACTACTTCGATCGCGGACTGGACGCCGCGCTGGAGGGCGTCAACCAGGAGACGGTCGAACTGGTCCAAGCAGTCGACCGGATCATGCGTCACGCCGACGAGAAGCGCCGCCTGGGGGTCCGGGCTAATGCCGACACACCCGACGATGCGGCTCGCGGCCGCCGGATGGGCGCCGAAGGTGTCGGCCTGTGCCGCACCGAACACATGTTCCTCGGCGATAGAAAAGCAATCATCCAGCGGATGATCCTGGCTCGCGGCGAAGAAGATCAGCGAGCCGCCCTGGACCAACTGCTACCCCTGCAACGCGACGACTTCGTGGGAATCCTCCGGGCGATGGACGGTCAATCAGTCACGATCCGATTGCTCGACCCACCGCTGCACGAGTTCCTGCCGGACTTGACCGAGTTGTCGGTTGAAATCGCCCACGAGGAAGACGACGGTGGGACGACACCCGAGCACCTGGAGCTCTTGGAAGCCGTGAAGCGGATGCACGAGCAGAACCCGATGCTGGGCCTGCGTGGCGTGCGGCTGGGGTTGATCCTGCCGGGACTGTTCTCGCTGCAGGTGCGGGCGATCGCCGAGGCCACGGCTATTCGGAAAGCGGAGGGTGGTGATCCACGCGCAGAGATCATGATCCCGTTGGTCGGTGCCGCCCAGGAACTCGAGTTGGTAATCGATGACGCCCGCAAACTGCTCGCGGAGATTTCGGCCGAAAAGGGCCATGAGGTCACCTTCCCGTTCGGAACCATGATCGAGTTGCCGCGGGCCGCGTTGACCGCCGGTCGGATCGCGCGGGACGCGGAGTTCTTCTCCTTCGGCACCAACGACCTGACCCAGACCACCTGGGGCTTCAGCCGCGACGATGCGGAGGCAAACTTCTTCAGCCTCTACCTGCGCCGAGGCGTGTTCCGGGTCTCACCGTTCGAGTCGCTGGACACCGAGGGTGTGGGTCGGCTGATTCGAATCGCGGCCGAGGAGGGCCGGGCCGTGCGGCCCGACCTGCATCTGGGCGTCTGTGGCGAGCACGGCGGCGATCCGGCCAGCATCCACTTCTTCGATGAGGT
>JAUYKX010000367.1 GCA_030699055.1 Candidatus Nanopelagicales bacterium | reverse complement strand
AGTGATCGACGATGTACTGCGCGCCTCCGCTGACACTGGCGAACAATTCTGGCCCATGCCATTGCCGCCGGAACTGCGCGACTCACTTGACACACCTGTCGCCGACATCGCCAACATCGGCGAGCGGATGGGCGGCATGCTTACGGCCGGTGTGTTCCTGCAGGAGTTCGTGGGTGAAGGCATCCACTGGGCTCACCTCGACATCGCGGGGCCGGCCTTCAACGAAGGCGAACCGCACGGCTACACGGGCAAAGGTGGCACGGGGGTCGCAGTAAGAACACTGGTCCGACTGGCGAGGGAGATGTCGGACGCCCGTGGTGTGTGACACGCGCTGCCATACCCAGGATGGCTTTGGCATTGGTCGTGAAAACATGACCAGGGTCGACAGCCCGGTTTGTCGCCCATTTTGAACGGAGGATCCCCCAATGGCCGATGTCCGTGAATTCGATCTGGTGGTGCTGGGCGGCGGAAGCGGCGGCTACTCCTGCGCGTTTCGGGCGACCCAGCTGGGGTTGTCGGTTGCGCTGATCGAGGAAGCCCAGCTGGGAGGCACCTGTCTCCATCGCGGCTGTATCCCGACAAAGGCTCTGCTTCATTCGGCTGAGGTTGCCGACGTCACCCGTGACGCGGCGAAGTTCGGTATCGAGGCGGAACTGGTCGGGGTGAACATGCCCGCGGTTCTTCGGTACAAGGACGCAGTTATCGGCCGCCTTCACAAGGGCCTCGAAGGGCTGGCCAAGGCTCGGCGAGTTGAGTTGGTCCGGGCCTCCGGGTCGGTCCTCGACGCCCAAACGGTTCGAGCTGGTGGCGTCGACTATCGAGGACGCCATCTCGTACTGGCCACGGGCTCCTTTGCCCGCGGCCTGCCCGGCATCGAGACCAGCGACCGAGTCATCACGAGCGATCAGGCCCTGTCACTCGATTACGTTCCGAACCGGGCCATCGTCCTGGGGGGCGGCGTGATCGGGGTGGAGTTCGCCAGCATCTGGCGATCTTTGGGCGCGGAGGTCCGGATTGTCGAAGCGCTGCCGCGTCTCATTCCCGCGGAGGACGAGGCCTGCTCCCGCGCGCTCGAGCGAGCTTTTCGCAAACGGGGAATATCTACAACCACCGGCGCCCAGGTCACTGCGGTTCGACAATCGGACGCGGAAGTTGTCGTCGAACTGGCCAACGGCCACTCGCTCACCGGGGATGTGCTGCTCGTCGCGGTGGGGCGCGGGCCGAGGACATCGGGGATCGGGCTCGAATCACTCGGCGTAACCCTTAATCGCGGATTCGTCGTAGTCGATGCGCATCTGCAGACATCGGTACCCGGCGTCTTCGCGGTGGGAGACATCGTGCCGGGTTTGCAATTGGCCCATCGGAGTTTCGCTCAGGGAATCTACGTCGCCGAGCACATCGCAGGCCTGAATCCCGCACCTTTGGACGAGGACGGAATTCCCCGGGTCACCTACTCGGACCCGGAGGTCGCCAGTGTCGGCCTGACCGAGCTGCGCGCGGCCGAGCGTTTTGACGCTGATCAGATCGAGACCTACGAGTACAACCTGGGCGGGAACGGGAAAAGCCAGATCCTCGGAACCGCTGGCTTCGTCAAACTCGTACGCCGAAAAGGGGGTCCGGTGGTTGGAGTCCACCTCGTGGGCCAACGCATGGGCGAGCTCATCGGCGAGGGGCAACTGATCGTGAATTGGGAAGCCGAGCCGATGGATGTGGCTCATCTGATTCACGCCCACCCCAGTCAGGCCGAGGCCTTGGGAGAGGCTCATCTGGCACTGGCGGGCAAACCACTTCACGTTCACGACTGATCGCCGACACGATCGAATTCCGCCAGGTCCCCTAACCAGGTCCCCCCAATTGAATAGGCTTGCGCTCAGCCGGTGAGTCAAATCCCACCGCACCAAGCGCCCGAATTGGAGGAATCTCGATCATGTCGACGCCGGTGACGATGCCGCAGCTCGGAGAAAGCGTTACTGAGGGCACAGTCACTCGGTGGCTGAAGAACATCGGAGATCGGGTCGCCGTGGACGAGCCACTGCTGGAGGTGTCCACCGACAAGGTCGATACGGAGATCCCATCGCCGGTGGCGGGCGTTCTAGTCGAGATCTTGGCCGTGGAGGACGACGTGGTCGAGGTCGGGTCCACCTTGGCTCGCGTTGGCGAAGCCGCCGAGATCATGGCGGCCACCTCTCGGCCTGGTCCGACAGCAGCCTTCAGCTCGTCGCCATCGGACAGAGCAGGAAGCGAGGCACCCCCGGCAGTGGCTGGGCCAACCACGACCATCCCGGTCGAGCCTGCGGCAGAGCCCGCAGTCGAGTCTGCCCAACCGGGGCCGACGCAGGCACATTCGAGGCCACGCGCCGAGGAAACCGCGGTGATCCTCCCGCCACTCGGCGAAAGCGTCACCGAGGGGACGGTCACTCGCTGGTTGAAGCAGGTCGGCGACAAGGTCAAGGTTGACGACCCGCTGGTCGAAATCAGCACCGACAAGGTCGACACGGAGATTCCGTCGACTACGGCGGGCTTCCTCACTCGGATCTTGGTCGCCGAGGACGAGACCGTGGATGTCGGGTCCACTCTCGCCTATGTCGGGTCGGATCCGGCTGAGATCGAAGAAGTCAGCAGCCCGACTTCAGCGCCAACACCCGGGGATCAGGGTTCGGCGGCTTCACCAAACCATGCTGTGCGTCCGCCGGCATCCGACACGGGTCCAGCAGCACCGACCAGTCCACTGGTTCGCAAACTCGCCAGGGGACGGGGAATCGATCTCGATTCCGTTTCCGGCTCCGGCCCGGGCGGTCGGGTGACCCGGGCTGATCTGGATATGGCCGGAGAGTCCCCTGGGACCGCCGAGACCACGGAGACCCCCGAGACTTCGGACGAACACACCGAGCCGATGCCCAGGCTTCGCAAAGTGATCGCCGGGCGGCTGGTGGAATCGCTACGAATATCAGCGCAGGCGACGACGTTTATGGAGATTGATGTCACCAAGGTCGACCGGCTTCGTCGAGCGGTTCGACAGTCCTTCACCTCTCGCGAAAGGATCCCGCTCAGCTTCCTCCCCTTCTTTGTTCGCGCGACTGTCGAGGCATTGAAAGCACACCCGGCCCTCAACGCTTCGGTGACGCCCGATGGCAAATCCGTGACGTACCACGACTCCGTTCATCTGGGGATAGCAGTCGACACGAACCGGGGCCTGCTGGTCCCGGTCATCCAACACGCGGGCGACCTGACGCTCACCGGCTTGGCTCGCCGGATCGCCGAGCTGGCCGAGCGCACCCGAACAGGCAACGTCAGCCCTGATGATCTTTCGGGTGGCACCTTCACCGTTTCCAACACCGGCAGTCGCGGAGCACTGATGGATACACCGATCATCAACCAACCCCAGGTCGGCATACTGTGTACAGGCGCTGTGGTTCCTCGACCCGTCGTGATAACTGACGTCGGCGGGCAGAACGTGATCGCCATCCGGTCCATGGCCTACTTCGCTCTTACTTACGATCACCGACTCGCCGACGGCGCAGATGCGGCCAGATTCCTGACATCCATAAAGAGCTGGCTCGAAGACGGCTGTTTCGAGTCTGAGTTGAGACTCTGATCAATCACTTCGGCTCGGGGATAACAGCACTGATCAACCAGCCTCGGGGTTCGTTGGTCTGAGTTCCGCGACTGAGGGTCAACAGCCAGGCACTCTCCGGGCGAGAACCGGAATGCTCGCGCACAGCACCTGTGGAATCGTCAACCAGGTCATAAGCTGACCGCTGATCAGTCACCCGCAGTACCGCGTGATCAACTCCCAGGCGTACGGCCTCGACCCTCAGGACATCCGTCACCAGCCCCACCGGTCGCAAGTGACGGGCGCGCAATACCCCGATCAACCTGAGATCGGCTCGCAACGCGGCAGATCCGGGCGAGTGCAGCAGCCGAAGAGCGCTCTCATCCCGGCTCGCTAGAGCAGCCTGTCGTTTGGCATCCAAGGCCCGAACAATTGCGGCCCAATCTGTCACCCGACTCTTGGCCCCTCCGGGATGAACCGGACTAGCCGATTCCCGTTGGTCGTCGGCCCGATCTGCCGCAGCATCGGGGGGCGTCGTCGCATCCTCCGTTGGTCCGGCTTCAATGGCGGCCGATCCGGGGGTTGCCGACTCCGCCAAGGCCACTGCGGCGGGTTGCGCCGCCGTGGGTCTTGGCGACTCGCCCAACCCGACCGCGAGCCAACCGGCCAGCCCCAGCAACACTGTGCCAGCGAAGGCCCACAGCTTCCAAGGGTGACGACGCGGCCAGTCCGACCGAGGCCCCGATTCCCGCATCGCACTGCTTTCTGGCCGATTTCCGAGCCGTCGCGCAGGCGGCGAATCACCGTGTGGACTCTGGCGCCGTCCGCCAGCTTCGGACTCCTTGATTCCGGCGGAATGCGTCAGCTTCGACAACTCCTCCGATTCAGGGCCTTCGGGCGCAACGACCCGACCGATTCCGCGACTTGCGGCCAGACAACGGGCCACCCAATCGGATAGGGAGGTTTCGGCGAGCGGCTCCAGCGCCTTGGCCAGCTGCGCCGGATCGGCATCGGACGACTGCTTGGTCATCATGAGTCGCACCCGGGCGAGTTCTCCGGAAACGGATCCGTTTCCCGTGATCTGATCAAGAAGTCTTAGGAGCCGGCGAGTTACATCTTGATCAGCATCGGGCTTGCCGGCATCGGGCGCATCGGTATCAGGCTCGCCGGCATCGGCACAGCCCTCCGAATCGCCTTCCTGCCTAGCCTGACCAAGGACCCCAGTTTCGGAAACCGTCATTTCGGCCACTATTTGATCAACCGACGGTCGCCGACCCTCGGTGTCGACCGCCCAGGCACGAGCCACCGCGACCACCAGGGCAACTGCTTCCGCCTCTTTCATCGGCTCACCCAAAGCCAGCAAGTCGGACAACTGGTGGCACTCGGCCCATGGATTCTCGCCATGGGCTCGGTCGCCGCCGCCGCCGCCGCCGCCGCCGATCATGCGACCAGCGGATACTCCCGCCATCGGCGCCTCGGCTCGACCAAGTGCGGTGAGATCACACTCAGCGAAGCGGCGCCGCCATGATGGAGTGGCGTCCAATTCCCAGCGGTCAGGGTCGATTGGCTCAGACATGACGGACAGGCTGCCCGAAATCCGCCTGGCCCGGTAACGGTCATCCACAGGCCGACGCCACTAACGCCGACGGGCTGTTGCCCGACCGAGACGGGCGCTCGATAGCGTCAACGCATGTCTGGCGATCCGTTCGAGGTTCTCGCGATGGACGTCGGCATAGCCACCCACGATTACCGGTCCGTGTGGGAAACCCAGCGACACATCCACCGACAGGTCGTGGAAGGCTCCCGCCCGCCGACAGTTCTCATCCTGGAACATTCCGAGATTTTCACCGCCGGCAGCCGAACCCAGCCCGAGGATCGCCCCCGGGATGGTTCGGAAGTGGTCGAAGTCGACCGGGGTGGTCGCATCACCTGGCACGGGCCGGGACAGCTGGTGTGCTATCCGATCGTGCCGCTGCCCCACCCAATGGACGTTGTGGCCCATGTTCGCCGACTGGAAGAGATCGCGATCAAGACGTGCGCCGACTTCAAGGTCGAGGCCCAACGAGTCGACGGTCGTAGCGGCGCCTGGGTCATCGACGGGTCCGAAGTACCGGCGAAAATCGCCGCTGTCGGGGTTCGGGTCAGTCGGGGCGTTTCCATGCACGGCCTGGCCCTGAACGTCTCTTGCGATCTGTCCTGGGCCGAACGAATCATCCCCTGCGGCCTGAACGGAACGACGGTTACCTCGATTGCCGAAATCAGCACCGGTGACGTCCGCGTCGGAGAAGTCTCCCGGCGACTGGTTGCCCACTTGCGTGCCGTGCTGTCCCCTGCGCTGCCGGCGAGCCAGAACCTCCAAGCGCGTACGCTCGATACATGACCTCGCCGGATTCAGAGCGGCGCCTGCTGCGGGTTGAGGCCCGAAACAACACCGTTGACATCGAACGCAAGCCGGAATGGATCAAGGCCCGCTTTCGCTCCGGTCCCAATCACGCCGAGATTCGATCGCGAGTGCGCGCGGGACGTCTACACACGGTCTGCCAGGAAGCCGCCTGCCCCAACATTGGCGAGTGTTGGGAGGACCGAGAGGCCACATTTCTGGTTGGGGGAAGGGTCTGCACCCGGCGATGCGATTTCTGCCAGATCGGAACGGGCCGACCGGAGCCGTTGGATCGCGACGAACCCCAAAGGGTTGCTGATTCGATCTCGCAAATGGGTCTGGCTTACGCGACGGTCACCGGGGTGGCCCGGGACGACCTACCTGACGGCGGCGCCTGGCTATACGCCGAGACTGTGCGCCGGATTCACCAGCAGGTTCCCGGCTGCGGGGTGGAGGTCCTGATTCCGGACTTCGGAGGTCGCGACGATCAGCTCGGACAGGTCATCGAATCCGCGCCCGAAGTGCTGGCTCACAACATCGAGACCGTCCCCCGGCTGCTTCGACGCGTTAGACCCGCTTTCGATTTCGAAAGGTCACTGGGGGTGCTGGCAACAGCTTCTGCCGCCGATTTGATCACCAAGTCGAATCTGATCCTCGGCCTGGGCGAGCAGCGCGACGAGATCGAGGCCACGCTGAAAGACTTGGTCACTTCGGGCTGTCAACTCCTCACGATCACCCAGTATCTGCGTCCATCGCGAAATCATCATCCGGTCGTGCGTTGGATTCCTCCGGCCGAATTCACGGAACTGGGTGAACTGGCCCAGAGCCTCGGATTCTTGGGGGTGATGAGCGGGCCGTTGGTGCGATCCTCGTACCGAGCCGGTTCGCTGTACCGGCAAGCAACCGTTTCCCCGGACCCGGACTCGACCCCGACCCCGACCCCAGGTCATTCTCCCGAGCGGTCGTTGGCGAACTGAGCCCGACCGACTAGCTGAACTGGTTTTCGATCAACTCGGTCAGACTCTTGGCGACCAATGCGGGGCGCCGCGGCCCCTCCGGAATCGATTTGGTGGCCCCGGAAAGAACCAGAGCAAAGGGAACCCCCAACCGATCGGCGAGCAGCCCGTCCGTCGCCTGGACATCGCCAACGACGATGGCCTGTGATGTGTCGCCGGCTAGTGCGGACCGGATTGTGGCCGCCATCGCGGCGTTAGGTTTGCCTGCTACCTCCGGCTCGACGCCGGCAGCCGTAGTGACTGCCGCGACGATTGCTCCCGCACCCGGTTCCAGCCCGTCCGCGGTCGGAAACGTCGGGTCCGCATTGCTGGCCAGATAGCGCGCGCCCGACCGGATGGCGTCGCCGGCCTGCTTGAGCTTTTCGAAATCAAAACCGGTATCGCGTCCCACGATTACGGCCGACACTCCCAGTTCGCGCCCGCGCTGGTCTGGCCCGGGTTCAACCAAGACTGCCCCTCGGCGGGCAAGTTCCTGCCTCAGGCCCGGTCCCCCGAGGACGAAAACCCGTTCACCAGGTTCGATCAAAGTGGCCGTGGCCATTGATGAAGTAACCACCTGACCCCCGGCTGGTATGCCGGCCCGAAGCAGTTGATCCTCGACCTCACTCACCCTTGCCGACGAGTTGTTCGTGGCGAACAAGAAGCGATGCCCCACCCGACGGGCCTGCTCGATGGCAGCGGACACCCCCGCTATCGGTTCCCCCGCCAGCCAGACCGTGCCGTCCAAGTCGCAAACCAAGTCCATGACAACTCAACTACTCGCGGTCTCGTCAATTTCTCGCAGTGACTGAAGACGACGGGAGCCGGAGCTCCGTTGATCTCCCGCGCAGACCCCGTACAACCCGGGCGCATCGACACCCTCCGACAGGGCGTCGAGCAACTTGACGCCGGCTTCCCGGCCCGCACTCATCGCGGAATCGGCCTCCCGAAAGTTCATCAATTCCCCTGGTGGGGTCGAAATCACCACTACGGGTACTCGCTCGGCGATCAGCGCCGACTCCGCGTCGGCTTGCGATCTGAGCAGGTCCGAGTAGGCGGCGATTCCGGCCTCATACCACCGCAACGACCGGGCGCGATCGACCGCCATTCCACACGCGCCGACGTCCAACAGCACCACCGAACGGGCACCCAGCGCCACCGCCTGCCGCAGTGGCGCTGGGGCAACGATTCCCCCGTCAGCCAGGATCTGATCGCCGCTGACAACCGGGGGCAGCAGTAACGGAACAGCGGCTGACGCCATGACCGCATCCACCGCGCGCCCGGTGGACAATTCAACCGCGACCCCGCTAACCAGATCCGTCGCCACGCAGCAGGCGCGAACCGGCGCATCGTCCAAGTTTGAATCGCCCAGCAGGGAGGTCAGGTGTTCTCGAAAAATGTCTGCCGAACCCTCGGACCTCCTCGGGGTAAGTGCCCGGATTACCCCCCGGAACCGGGACGTCCAAGCTCGATCCACCGCCAGGTCCAGCCAGAATTGGCGCAGTCCGGTGACCCCTTGGTCGACGCCCGTCGACAGGGCCGCGGCATTGACCGATCCCCAGGACGAGCCCACCACCAAGTCCGGTCTGACTCCCCGCCCAACCAACGACTCGATCATGCCGACCTGAGCGGCAGCCCGGGCCATCCCGGCACCCAGAACGAAAGCCAGCGGCCGAGGCCATTGACTGTTCTGATCAGTCTGATCATTCATCGGGCCACCACCGGCCACAATTTGACCTCTCCCAGAGCTGTGGCCACCGACTCGTCCCGGCGACAATGAAGCCCCACCTCCAACTTGCCGCTCGTGCCCGCCAGGTCAGCCAAGAACTCACGGGCCAGGGCGAAAGACTTCGCGGCGGAACCCATGGTCTCCCGGAAATCGAGGGTGCCGCCGAGGTCATCCGGTGTTGGAAGCACGACCACAGTTGCGTCACGAGCAGCCGCATGCAGCTGGATTCGACGCTGCTGCGTAGACATCACACTGAACACTCGACCGATAAGACGGCTCTGAGATTCGACAATCTCGTCAGCGGCCGGTTCGGGGCGGGATCCGGTGTCCAGAACAATCACCGTGCGCGCCCCCCGATCCACAGCGGGTCTGGCGGGCAGATTCGCACTCGCCAAACCGTCCATCTGAGGCCGTCCGTCAACCGTCACCGGAGGCAGCAGTCCGGGTATCGCCGACGACGCCAACAGCGCATCGATCAGGTCGCCGGAGTCATGAATCCGGGCCGCTCCACTGGCAACGTCGGTCGTCACAGCGGCGAAAGGAGTGGTCAACTCCGAGAATGTTCGCGCACTGAGAATCTCGGTGAGGGCTTTCCGCTCGGGCTCGTTGTCGGCAAGACTGCCGCTGAGGGCGGCGGTCATCCATCGCTTGCCGATCCAGTGTTCACCCAGCAGCCTCGACAGGTCCAATTGGGCCCACACGTTGGCCAACCGGTTGACCGCGGAACCGAAGTCTTCCGCGGCGATCGCACCTCCGAGCGCACCCACCGAAGTGCCGATGATCGAGTCAGGAACGATGTCGGTTTCGCTCAATGCTTGGAGCAGGCCCCACTGAACGGCACCGTGGGCACCGCCTCCGGCCATCACGAAACACACCGGCGGATCGAGCCGATCCCGGATCCTCCACTGACCGTCCGACCCCCTGACTCCCAGCGGCCGCGGAGCCGGAACGACCAATTCGGATGGCATGACCTAACCCTGCCCCCGATTGCCCGCCGATGCGAGGTCAACCCGCGGCGGTCGTGAAAGCGCGACGACAGAACGCGCCCCCTTGGCGCATCCCACTCTCCACTGCTCACGGTCGGGTGAGACAGCGTGCTTCACCTGGGTGCAATCGGCCAGAATCGACCCACCCGGTGAGCCCTTTCGAGACGGGAGTGAGTATGACGGTCGCGCTGAATGCCGATGGGTCGAACCACCATGTCGACATCGAAGCAGTCATGGACTTGTCCGACATCATCACGAGTCTCCAGGACTTGTCGGATGACGAATTGCGACTCAAAGGTCTGGCCGTCGAAGGCACGCTCGACGAGATAGACGATCCCGTTCTACTCGGCCCCAACGGCACCCCGGTCGACACCTGGCGCGAAGGGTACCCATACACCGAACGGCTCACCCGTCACGAATACGAATTGAACAAGCGCCTCCTTCAGATCGAGTTGTTGAAGGTGCAGAACTGGGTCAAGGACACCGGTGCGCGCGTCATCATGGTTTTCGAAGGCCGCGACGCCGCGGGCAAGGGCGGAACCATCAAGCGGTTCATGGAACATCTGAACCCTCGCGGAGCTCGCGTTGTGGCCCTCAACAAGCCCACGATCGAGGAAAGCACCCAGTGGTACTTCCAGCGCTACATCAAGCATTTGCCGACTGCCGGCGAAATCGTGTTGTTCGACCGCTCCTGGTACAACCGGGCGGGAGTGGAGCGAGTGATGGACTTCTGCACCGATGCCCAGTACGAACTGTTCATGCGTCAGGCCCCCGAGTTCGAGCGAATGCTCGTCGATGACGGTGTCCTGCTCTTCAAGTTCTGGTTCTCCGTCAGCCGAAAGGAGCAGGTGACCCGCTTCACCATTCGCCGCATCGACCCTGTTCGCCAATGGAAGCTCAGCCCGATGGACCTGGCCTCACTTGATCGCTGGGACGACTACTCGCGGGCCAAGCAGGCCATGATCGACAACACGGACACGCCGTGGGCGCCCTGGACGGTGGTTCGCTCCAACGACAAGAAGCGGGGACGGATAGAAACGATGCGCTGGGTACTGGCGAACCTCTCCTACCCGGGCAAGAACGAACGGATTGTCGGAACTCCCGATCCATACATTGTCGGACCACCGGCGATCGTCTACGAACACGGCGAACAGGCGAATGAAACGGACCCGGCAGAGTGATCGAATCCGTCGGACTGATCGGGAAAGACAGAGCAACAATTTCGTCACCAAGCTGCGATCGGGAGCCATGATCGGTAGGTTGCGTTCATCACCGGGTCCGGGTCCCATCCCGACCTTGCGGGCAAGGCCTCACGCGCCTGGCCCAGAGAACTAGGAGGTATCCGTCTTGAGCGGTCTCACTCGCCGAACTTTCCTGGCCACGACGGCCGCGCTGTCCACCGCTTGGGCCCTGCCCACCGAACTTCTCGGGTCAGCTCTGGCTGCTCCACCGAAGCCTTCCACGGCTCCGAGCACCCTTCAGCAGACAATCCGCCAGCAGATCACGCCGGTCCGCGACAAGTACCGACTGCTAGCCGGTGCGCCTGGGGAACCTCACCTGGTTCGCAACGACCTGATGAATGCCGACCCGGACCCGAAGAGAGTTTCTCGTCGGCGTTCACTTCTGTACGCCGGGCATTTCAGTGACATCCACCTCATCGACGCGCAATCGCCTGCCCGCCTGGAACCGCTGGAAGCGGTGGCGGCCGAGAAAATGGCCGACGCCAGCAGGCCCCAGGAAACTCTGACCACCAACGTGCTGTCGGAGATGGTCACAGCAGTGGCTGATCTTCGATTCAGCCCCGTAACCGGGGCCCCGATGGCCACGACCCTGGTAACCGGCGATGCCGCCGATTCACACGCCAGCACCGAACTGCAGTGGTACGTCAACTTGCTCGACGGGACCACCATGAAGCCCAACAGCGGAGGACCCGAGTACGAGGGAGTGCAGGCCTGGCCTGAGGCCACCTACGTGTGGCAGCCCGACCATCCCGAAGGAACAGCATTCGGCGACTACGGGTTCCCCAGGATTCCCGGTCTGCTGAATGCCGCCGTCTCGCAGGAGGTCACGTCCCCCGGCCTCCCGGTCCCCTGGTACGCCGTTTACGGCAATCACGACACGACCTTCATGGGTAACCTCAAGGTCGATTCGTGGATCCAGCAATGGGCGGTCAACGACCGCAAGTGTTCGACTGCCGAGGCCTCCGTTTCGAACATGATGCTCGACGGTTGGGTTTCGGAATCGAGCGCATTGCACCGGTTTGTCAACAACCTCAACGTGAAACTGGGATTTCACTCGGGTGTTCGCTCGGTCACCCCCGACCCCGAGCGGAAGTTGTTCGATCAACTCGGCTTCATGCAGATCCACATGAATACCAAGCCCGTACCGGGCCCGATCGGCCACGGATTCACCCAGCACAATCTCGACACCAACGAAACCTGGTGGAAAGCCGACATCTCACCACAATTCCGGGTCTTCGGACTCGACACCTGCAACC